>NZ_JBWLKM010000088.1:0-32825 GCF_059026085.1 Streptomyces sp. a15
GGTGCCCGCGGTGTCCGGTGCGTGCTCTCGGTGTGCCGGACGGAAGGCCCCGTCGATGGCCCGGACGTACTTGGGCTCTCGGCCGGTGCGGCGAGGGTGCGTGCCGGGCGCCGTGGGTGCTGTGCGGGACTTTCGAAACACCCCCTAGTGCCGCTCCACCAGCACCGCACTCCCCTGTCCCACGCCCACACACATCGCCACCAGCCCCCGCCCCGCTCCCGTCCGCCGCATCCGGTGCAGCAGCGTCGTGAGGATGCGGGCGTCGGAGGAGCCCAGCGGGTGGCCGAGGGCGATCGCGCCGCCGCTCGGGTTGACCAGGTCCGGGTCGATGCCGAGCTGATCCACGCACGCGAGGGTCTGGGAGGCGAACGCCTCGTTGAACTCGGCGTCCTCCAGATCGCCGACACTCCAGTCGGCGCGGGCCAACACCTTGCGGGTGGCGGGTCCCGGGCCGATGCCCATCACGTCGGGGTGGACACCGGCCGAGGCACCGGCGACGTAGCGGCCGAGCGACTCCAGGCCGACTTCGTTCAGGGCCTCCTCGCTGACCAGGAGCAGTCCGGCGGCGCCGTCGTTCATCGGCGAGGCGTTGCCCGGCGTGACCGTGCCGCCCTCCCGGAAGACGGGCTTCAGCCGCGCCAGTTTTTCCGGCGAGGCGTCCTCGCGAATGCACTCGTCGCGGTCGACGACGACGCCGGCGGGCGCTCCGCCGGCAGCAGTTCGTCGTCGAAGTGGCCGTTCTTGCGGGCGTCCGCGGCCAGCCGGTGGCTGCGCAGCGTGAACGCGTCCTGCCGCTCACGGGTACGCCGTACCGTTCGGCGACCTCCTCCGCGGTCTCCCCCATGGCGAGCAGGCCGTGGAGTTCCTTCATCGCCGGGTTGACCAGGCGCCGGCCGAGCCGGGTGTCGACGGTCTCCATCCGGTGCGCCAGGGCCTCGTCGGGGCGGGGCAGTACGAAGGGGGCGCGGCTCATCGACTCAGAGCCGCCGGCGAGCACGATGTCGGTCTTAATTAGCGATGCTAGTTTTTGACTACAGACCCCCCTGCGACTCCAGGTGAAGATCCCCGGCGAGGCGTTTGCACCGGTTCGCCCTGGGCACCCGCGCCGCCATGGAGTGGTTGCCGCGAGGAGGAGGGCGAGACGCACTGCTCCGCACCACCAGAGACGACGCCGCAAGGAGAAGCACCGTATGACTGTCGTGAAGAGCACGATTCCCCAAGCCGCCCGTCAGGTCACCGGGGACGCACTGCAGAGCACGCTGGTGGACCTTCTCGGGCTCTCCCTGATCGGGAAGCAGGCGCACTGGAACGTCGTGGGCCCGCGCTTCCGTTCGATCCACTTCCAGCTCGACGAAGTGGTCACGGCCTCACGCGAGTTCGCCGACACCGTGGCGGAACGCTCCTCGGCGCTCGGCCTGCCGCCCGACGGCCGGCCGGAGACGATCGCGTCGGCGTTCACCCTGCCCGGCCCGAAGGACGGCTGGGTCCGTGACTCGGACGTCGTCGAGGTGATGGTCGAGGCCCTGGAGGCGGCGATCGGCCGGCTGCGCGAGCGCATCGAGGCGACCGAGAAGGCCGACCCGGTCACCCAGGACCTGCTGATCACGGTCACCGCCGAACTGGAGAAGCAGCGCTGGATGTTCGATGCGGAGAACTGGCCCAAGGACAGCTGACCAGCGCCCGAACCGATACGTACGAAGGGGCATTCGATGACCGACGCCCTCGAACTCGACGCGCTGTGGGAGGACTTCCACCGCGTGGTGAACATGACCTCGCAGGAGCTGGCCGCGTGGCTGCGGGTCCGCGACGCCGACGAGCACACGGAGCCGCTGCCGGAGAACGCGGGTACGCCCACGGGGCAGCACGTCCTCGCGATCCTGCAGAAGCGGCGCACGGATCTCACCGACGACGACCTCAGGGTGATGCACGAGGTCGTCGACACCGTGGTCGAAGAGACGGACATGGAGAACGAGCCGACGGCCGAGGACACGGCCCGCCGCCAGCGCCTGATGACGATCGGCCACGACCCGCTCAAGCCGTGACCGACCGGCCACGACGGCCGATCCCGCCGGACCGGTCGAAGTGGCCGAACCGGCCGTGCCCGCCGCCGCGTTGACGCGGCGGCGCTTGGCCGAACAGGTGGCCGAAGACCGCCTCTGCCACGTCGCATGATCGTGCCAGACTGCTCGAACCGCCTGCCGAGTGTTCCGCGGGCCTGTCGAGCAGAGGAGTACGGCGTGACCGAGCCGGCCGTCCACCGAACCGACACGAGCCCGATCGACACGAGCCGGACCGATACGAGCCAGACCGCTACGAGCCAGATCGCTACGAATCGGACCGGTCCGAGCCGGATCGACACCACCAGACCCCATCCGGCGCGGGTCTACGACTGGTTCCTCGGCGGCAAGGACAACTATCCGGTCGACGAGGAACTCGGCCGGCAGATCATGGCCATCGAGACGGGAGCCCCGCGGGCGGCCCACGCCAACCGCCGGTTCATGCACCGGGCCACCCGCCGGCTCGCTCGGGAGGCGGGAATCCGCCAGTTCCTCGACATCGGCACGGGCATACCCACCGAGCCCAACCTCCACCAGATCGCCCAGTCGGTCGCTCCGGACGCCCGGGTCGTCTACGTCGACAACGACCCGATCGTCCTGGCCCACGCCGAGGCTCTGCTGCACGGCACTCCCGAGGGCGTGACGGAGTATCTCCAGGCGGACGCGCGCGATCCACGAGGCATCCTCGAACAGGCCCGCCGCGCCCTCGACTTCGACCGGCCCATCGCCCTGTCCCTGATCGCCCTGCTGCACTTCGTCGCGGACGAGGACGGCGCGTACGAGCTGGTGGACACTCTCGTCGAGGCCCTCGCGCCGGGCAGCTGCCTGGTGCTGTCGGCGATGACGGCGGACTTCGAGCCGGAGCACGTACGGCGGGGCATCGCCGCCTATGCGGCGGGCGGGGTGACGCTGGTGGCCCGGTCGCAGGCCGAAATGGGCGGATTCTTCAAGGGGCTTGAAGTGATGGAGCCGGGAATCGTGTCGGTCGCCGACTGGCATCCGGAGCTCACCGCGGAAGGCGAGAAGCCCGACGGGGAGGGGCTCGTGTCGCTGTACGGCGCGGTCGGCCTCAAGCCCTGAAACCGACGCCCCTGACACCGACGCCCTGACGCCAACCCGTTCACTCCGCTTGCGCGACAGTCGTCCGCACCCTCCGATCCCCTCACGTCGGGAACACCGCCCGCACCTCCCAGCCGTGCCCGCCGCGCGGCCCCGCGTGCAGGTCGCCCCCCAGCGCCGTCACCCGCTCCTTCAGGCCGACGAGGCCGAAGCCGCCGCCGTGTGCGGCGTCCGGGAGTTGGCTGCCGCCGCGGCCGTCGTCCGTGACCGACACCTCCAGCCGGCCCTCGTCGTGGCGTAGGCGGACGGTGACCTGGGTGGCGTCGCCCGCGTGGCGCCGTACGTTGGTCAGCGCCTCCTGGACGACGCGGAAGGCGGCCGCCTGCACCTCGTGCGGGAGGTCGTCGTGGACGGTGGGGTCACGGAGCAGAGCGACCTTCTGGAGGGGGCCGGCGAAGCCCTCCGTGAGGTCGGCGATGCCGGCGAGGTCGCCCACCGGGCGGCGGTCGGCCGGGTCGGTGCCGGCGTCGCGCAGCACGCCGACCGTGCGGCGCATGGACGCCAGCGCCTCGGTCGCGGCGCGCTCGATGCCGGCGAGGACGGGGTCGAGTTCGTCCTGCCGCGAGTCGGCCATCATGCGGGCCACCTGGCTCTGGACGAGGATCCCGGTGACGTGGTGAGCGACGAAGTCGTGCAGGTCGGCGGCGATGGCGAGGCGCTCCGAGCGGCGGGTCTCACTCACGGCCACGGTCCGGCGGTAGTCCATGGAACGCAGATAGGCGGCGAACCCGGCGGTGAGTCCGATCAGGACCAGTGCGATCAGCATGAAGCCCTGCATGGTGTCCGGCTCGCTGCGCAGGGCCCGCACCGGCAGAGCCAGGACGGCTCCGCCGACGAGCGCGCCGCACGCCACGACCGATCCGCGCGGACAGTGCCGTACCGCGATGAAGAGCAGGCACAGCAGGATGGTCAGCTCGCCCGGGCCGAACAGGGCCTCCGGGTACTCCACCGTGGCCAGTGTGCAGAGGCCGGAGACCACGGCGGGCACGACGGTGCGCACCTGCGGGGTGAGCCAGGCGGGGCGCCGGTCGGCGGGCCACAGCACGGCGGCGCCGCCGACGAGCAGCACGACCGCGGCCGGCCAGGCGCCGGCGTCCTGGCCGGCGGCGTAGGCCAGGTCGACGGTCGCCGCGCTGAGCAGGGCGCCGACGCCGAAGCCCCTGGCCAGGCCCCGGGGAGAAACGGATCTCATGCCGCTCACGGTATGCGGCGCGGACGGCGGCGGGATCGGCCGAACGGTCGAGGCGGCACCGGGCGAACCCTGACCGTATGGCCGAGGCGCGCGGCCGGGTGCGCGGGCGAGGGTGGAGCCACTTCCTCAGCAGGCGGAGCCGCAGCCTGCGCCCCAGCCATCAGAGCCCTCAGGAGTACGTGATGCAGCGCAAGTTCCTCGTCGGTGCCGCCGGCGGTGCCGCCGCCGTCGCGGCCGTCTTCGGTGTCGGCACCCATCTGCTGTCCGGAACACAGTCGACCACCGGGCTGAACGACGATTCCGCGGTGTCCGTCGGCGGACACCGGGCACTGGCCGCCGGCATCGTCGCGGGCCGCACCGAGAGCAAGTACCACCCGCTGCCCTGGGTCGGGGCGAAGGTTTCCGGGATCACCTGTCCCACCGGCCTCAAGGCCGTCGCCGGGGCCACCGTCACCTGCACCGGCAAGAAGAGCGACGGGGAGACCGTCGACATACCGGTCACCGTGGTCAAGGCCACGGCCCACTCCGTCACCTGGAAGTTCGAGCGCTAGAAAAGGGCCCCGCCACATCATGAACACCGTTCTGGCCGGTCACGGCCTCGTGAAGAAGTACGGCTCCACCACCGCCCTGTCCGGCGTGGACGTCGAGGTCGGCGAGCGCGACTCGCTGGCGATCATGGGCCCGTCCGGGTCCGGCAAGTCCACCCTGCTGCACATCCTGGCCGGGATCGTCCGCCCGGACGGCGGGCAGGTGCTGCTGCGCGGCGAGCGAAGCGAGACGGGGGTCCCCCCGGCCGAAGGCTGGGAGCGCATCGACAAGCTGGGCGAGAACCGGCGCAGCGCGCTGCGCCGGAAGCGCTTCGGGTTCGTCTTCCAGTTCGGCCAGCTGCTGCCGGAGCTGCCCGCCGAGGAGAACGTGGCTCTGCCGCTGATGCTGGAGGGCACACCCCGCGCGCGGGCCGTCGAGCGGGCCCGCCGTTGGTTCGCCCCGCTCGGCCTCGACGGGCTGGAGAAGCGCCGGCCCGGCCAGCTGTCCGGCGGTCAGGCCCAGCGGGTGGCGATCGCCCGCTCCCTGGTCGTCGAACCGGACGTCGTCTTCGCCGACGAGCCGACCGGCGCCCTGGACCAGACCACCAGCACGGAGGTCGTCCGGCTGCTGACCTCGGTCACCCGCGAGCAGGGCGCCGCCCTGGTCATGGTCACGCACGACGCGGATGTCGCTGCCCACTGCGACCGCATCCTCCAGGTCCGGGACGGCCTGATCACCCACTACACCCAGTACACGGCAGCCTGAGACCCTCGCGCCCAGAACCTCCGGAGATACCGATGCGTTCCCCCGTCCTGCCCCTGACCTGGCATCTGGCCCGGTCCTCCGGCCGCCGCGGCCTGCAGAGCCAGCTGCTGGCGGCCGGGGCCGCCGCCGTCGGCGCGTTCGTCATGCTGGTGATGATCGCCGCCACCTCCGGCGCCGGCATCCGCGCCGACCACACGACCTGGCGCACCCCCGACGCCGTACCGGCGAAGCGGGCCACCGCCGTCCAGGCGCTCGCCACGACGTACGTCCGCCACGAGCCCGTGACCGTCGTCTCGCTGGCCCGACTGCCCGGCCGCGGGACCACTCCCGCACCGCCCGGCCTGAGCGTCTTCCCGAAGAAGGGCGAGGTGTACGTCTCCCCCGCCCTGGCCGCACTGCTGCGCGAGCTCCCCGCGAACCAACTGGCCGACCGCTTCCCGAAGGTGACGTCGTACGGCACGATCGGCGCCGCCGGTCTCGCCTCGCCCGACGAACTGGTCGCCGTGGTGGGCCGGGCGCCGGGCGACCCGGCGGTGTCCGCGGCGGCCGAGGGCAGCACCCCGTGGTTCGACGAGGGGCAGAGCGCCCGTGCCGAGATCTCCGGGTTCTCCGGAACGCAGAAGCCCCTGCTCACGGGCTTGGACAAGGGGATGGTGCTGCTGGGTCTGGTGCTGCTGGCGATGCCCGTGGTCGTGCTGTCCTCGGCGGCCGGGAGGCTCGGCGCGGCCCGCCGCGAGCAACGGCTGGCCGCGCTGCGTCTGGCAGGGGCCACGCCCCGGCAGATCCTCACGATGACCGCGGTCGAGGCGGCGGCGGTCGGCGCGGCCGGTGCCGTGACGGGCGCGCTCGCGTACGTGGCGCTGCTGCCGGTCCTCGCCGAGGTCCCGTACGGCGTCGGCGGCTGGTACACCGATCAGCTGTGGGTGGGCCTGCCGTGGTTCGCCGCTGTGGTGGCCGGTGTCACGGTGCTCCTCACCGTCAGCGCGGTGTCGATGCTGCGCCAGGTGGCGACCACGCCGCTGGGCGTGGCCCAGGAGGCGAACCCGCGCCGCACCCGCTGGATCCGGTTCGCTCTGTTCGCGGTGGCCCTGCTCTACATATGGCAGTCCGCGGGCAGCGGCGAGCTGTCGCCCCGGCAGGCGCTGGTCCTGCTGGGGCTGTTCTACGGCACGTTCTGGCTGTTCGGGCCTTGGGTCGTGGACCGGCTGGGCCGGATCGTGAGCCGCTTCGCCCGCCGCCCGGCGACCCTGCTGGCCGCGCGGCGGCTCAGCGACGACCCGCGCGGCGCCTGGCGGACCGTCAGCGGCCTGGTGCTCGCCGGATTCGTGGCCGGATTCTTCTCCGTGAGCCAGCTGGGCAGCCTGGGCAGCCCGGACTACGGGGACCAGGTCGCCGTGGTCGCCCCGAGCCCCGCCGACGCCCGGCTCGCCGCCACCGAGGCCCGGACACTGCTCGACCGCGCGGGCGTCGCCGCGACCGTCACCACCGGCGGCGCCGACGACTCCGGCAACCTGCTGGGCGGCAACCCGGGGCTGATCGCCCATGTCGTCGGCGGTACGGAGCGGATCGACGCGGCCGTCACCGCCCTCACGTCCGTCGCGGCGGGCACGCCCCCGTACACCGGGGACTACGCGACGGCGCCCGACCGCATCGCCATCGACCGCGTCTCCGACGTCAGCACCGCCACCCTGGCCCTGAGCTTCGCCTTGGCGACCGCCTCCGCCGGACTCACCGCGGCGGCGAACGTCCTGGACCGGCGGCGGGTGTACGGCCTGCTGCGGCTGGCCGGGACCCCGTTGCGGGTGCTGAACCGGGCCCGGGTGCGCGAGACGGTCCTCCCCCTGGTCGTCCTGGCCGGCGGCACCACCGCGATGGGGGTCTACGGCTCCTACCAGCTCAACAAGGCGGCCGACGTCACGATCAACACCACCGGCGCCCTGCAGCTGGCCGCCTGCGTGGTCGTCGGCGCGCTGGCGATGTTCGCCGCCATCGCCGGCAGCAGACCGCTGCTGCGGAAGGTCACGGACGGTCCGGCCCCGACCGCGGACTGATGAGCGCCGGGGCCCGCCGCACCTGTCGGCAGGCCCTCCCCCTCCAACCCCTGAGGCATGATCGAGCCATGACGAGCCCCACCCCGACCGGCGCCCCCATCCGTGTCCTCATCGCCGACGACCAGGAGATGGTCCGTACCGGTTTCCGTTTCTTCCTGGACGCGCAGCCCGACATCACGGTGGTCGCCGTGGCCGCCGACGGCGAGGAGGCCGTCGCGCTGGCCCGCGAGGTGCGGCCGGACGTGTGCCTGCTGGACATCCGGATGCCGAAGCTGGACGGGCTGGAGGCCACCCGGATGCTGGCGGGGCCTCAGGTCGCCGACCCGATGCGGGTGGTCGTGGTGACCACCTTCGACCTCGACGAGTACGTGTACGGGGCGCTGCGCGGCGGCGCGTGCGGGTTCCTGCTCAAGGACTCGGGGCCGACCCTGCTGGCGGAGGCGGTCCGTGCGGCCGCGGCCGGCGACTCCCTGGTCTCCCCGTCGGTCACCGTCCGTCTCCTCAGACACGTCACCGAGACCCCGCAGCCGAGCGCCCCGGCCCGTCCGGCGTCCCCCGCCGAACCCCTCACCGACCGCGAACTCGACGTGGTCCGCCTGGTCGCCCTCGGCCGCACCAACGCGGAGATCGCCGCCGAGTTGTACGTCTCCCTGTCCACGGTCAAGACGCACCTGTCCAGCGTCCAGCTCAAGCTGGCGGCGCGGAACAGGGTGGAGATCGCGGCCTGGGCGTGGCAGAACGGGCAGGTACGGGCCGGATCCTGACCGGTGCTCAGCCGTCCGAGCGGATGAGGCCCGTCAGGTACCGCCACAGCGACGACCGCCGCTTGGCGGCCTGGTCCGGTACGTCCGCCGCGGGCGTCTCGGCCTCCGGGAGCGCCGGGACATAGCGTGCGGGCGATGCGGTGAGCTCGTAGCGCACGGGCAGCGAGCGCAGCCCTCGCATGAACGGCGAGGAGCGCCAGGGCAGTTGGTCGACGGGGAGGGCGAGTTCCAGGTGCCCGAACCGTTCGAAGAGGCGGCTCACTCCGGCCGCCGCGATCGTCGACGCCAGTTCGCGGGCCGGGCACTGGCGGGGCCCCGCGCCCCACGAGAGGTGCGCCCTGCTGCTGATGGTGGAGGAGCCCGGTGTCATCTGTCCGGAGAAGAGGGGGTCGGCGTGCGCGGCGGCGGAGGACACCCACACGGGGTCGCCGGCGTGGATGGTGTAGTTCCCGAGCCGGGTGTCCGCGGTCGCGAACCGCGGGACGAAGTTGACCAGGGGCGGCTTGCGCATGACCACCCGGTTCATGGTCTCCCGGACCATTCCCGCGGACAGGGTGGTGCGCACTCCGCCTTCGCGCTCTCCGGAGATCACCTCGACCACGGTGTTGGAGATGAGGATGCCGACGTGGTCGGAGGTCATACCGAGCAGCATGAACAGTTCCCGGGCCAGCTCGTCGACCGAGAGGTCGGGATGGGCGGCCAGCAGGTGGGAGGGGAAGTCGTCCCCCGGTCGCTCGAGCTTGGCGGCGGCCAGCTCCGAGAGCGTCTTCAGAAGCCGCTCCAGGGCGGGTTCGGCGTCCGGGCCCGCGTCCAGCACCCGCCACATGTCCATGAGGGCGTCGTCGCCCTGGGAGCCGGGGAAGCCGAGCAGGTGGCTCGCCGCCATCAGCGGGAGCGGTCGGGAGAACTGCGCCGACAGGTCGGCCATGCCGGTGCCGCCGCCTTGGGCGAGCAGAGTGATCAGCTCGTCGGCGTAGACCGTGACGGCCGACTTCAGCCGCTTGGCCTGGGGGTGCCGCGGATCCTGGAACGGCCGGAGAGCCGCGTCCCAGGCGGTGCGCAGCGCGGAGTAGCCCGAACCGCCCTGGATCAGCACGTGGTTGACCTCGAGGGAGGGGCCCAGCGGCCAGTCGGCGGGCACCAGGCCCTCCGACCGGGCCCGCCAGTTCTCCAGACCCTTCGGCCACCCGGCGTCGTCCTGCAGTACCTCGAGCGACTCGCGGTAGCCGAGGACGAGCCACGCGGGCACGCCGAGCAGGTCGACCGGCGCGACCGGACCGTGGCGCTGTCGCAGCCGCTCGTAGACGAGCCCGGGACGCGTCTCGTAGTCCCGGGTCAGCAGGGGCTCCGGGTCCAGGGCTTCCAGCCGCGCGCCGTTCGGCACCGGCTCCCGTTCGTCGACCAGGTGGAACTCCATGGTTCTGCCGCCCCTTCGCCACCGCGCGTAGCGGTCTGCAGCCTGTGAGTGCTTGCGGACCGGTGAGACGGTACCTCAGGCATCGCGCGCATCACACAGCGGGGTACCCGCCGGTAATGAGAAACGCGCAACCTCTCCTCAAGTCGCCCCACCACGTGGCGCACTCCTCACCCGAACAGGCCCGTGCGCTGGTGGGCCGAGAGGGCCGGTGGTGCGCTGAGGAGACGTACCCCGTTCTCAGGAGGCACCCTCGATGACCGCTCGTCCGTCCTCGCGTTCCGTCCGGTTCCTCGCCTCGGCCCTGGCGGCGGGCGCGCTGATGGCCACCGCGGCCTGCTCGGACGACGGCGGCGACAGCGACGGCGGTTCCGCGGCCGCGGAAGTCGCCGCCTCGCCGTTGGCCGCGAAGTCGCCCACCGCCTCGCCGACCACCTCGCCGGCCGGCCGCCTCACCGCGGCCGGGGCCCGGGCCGCACTGCTCACCGAGGCCGACCTGGAGGACGACTGGGCGCAGGTGGGCGACAAGGAGGCCGCCTCCTGGCGCGAGAACATGCTCGTCGGCAAGGTCGACGTCGCGGAGTTCCTGACCGCCAAGACCGACGCCGCCGACTGCCGGCAACTGCTCGACACCCTCTACAGCGACGACCTGCTGGGCAAGCCGTCCGGGGCGGGCGCGCTCAGGGGCTTCGAGCAGGGTGACTCCCGCCTTCTCCAGCAGGTCGCCGCCTACGACAAGGTGGCCCTCGACGAGTCCCTGGCCTGGCTGAAGACCCTGCCCGCCGAGTGCGACCAGTTCACGGCGACCGATGACACAGGCGACGAGCGCACGGTCCAGGTGACCGAGACCTCCGTGCCGAACGTGGGCGACGCCCGCCAGGGCCTGCACGTGACCGTGCAGGGCACGGCCGCCGACACGCCGGCCACCCTGACCCTGGACGTCGCCGTCGTCCGGGTCGGCACCGACGCGATCACCGTCACCGCCGGCGGTCTCGACGGGGGCGAGGACGACTCGGTCGAGCGGGCGGTCGAGCAGGGCACCCAGCGGCTGAAGGACGTACAGGCGGGCCGGACACCGGCCGCGGACCCCGGCGAGATCGACTGACCGCCTGCTCCCGCCCCTGCGAACCGCCTTTCGGCTCGGCCGTTTCCGGGACAAGCTGATCATCGGACGGCACAATGGCGGTGACGGCAGCAGGCGCGAGAAGGAGCGAAGACGTGAGCGAGAGCCACACCCCGTCCGGCGGATCGGCGAGGCTGAACACCGGTGTGGCGCACAACGCGCGCGTGTGGAACTACTGGATCGGCGGCAAGGACAACTACGAGGTCGACCAGCAGGTCGGCGAGCACGTCGCCGGGATGTTCCCGATCATCCGGGAGATCGCCCGCGCCGACCGCTGGTTCCTGGGCCGGGCGGTCCGGTTCCTCGCCGAGGAGCAGGGCGTCCGCCAGTTCCTCGACATCGGCACCGGGCTGCCGACGGTGGACAACACTCACGAGATCGCCCAGCGGATCGCACCCGAGTCGCGGATCGTCTACGTCGACAACGACCCCATCGTCCTGGTGCACGCCCGCACCCTGCTCACCAGCACCACCGGGGGCGTCACCGACTACATCGACGCCGACGTGCACGACCCGGACGCCATCCTCGAACGGGCCGCGCAGACCCTCGACTTCAGCAAGCCGGTCGCGGTCATGATGCTGGGCATCCTCAACTTCGTCCTGGACACCGCCAAGGCGCGGGACATCGCGCGCCGCGTCATGGCCGAGCTGCCCTCCGGCAGTTACCTGGCCCTGACGCACCCCACCTTCGACGCCGACCTCGGCGGCGAGGGCCAGATCCCGGCGATGAAGTTCTGGAACGAGAACGCCACGCCGCCGATCTGCGCCCGCAGCCGCGAGGACATCGCCGCGTTCTTCGAGGGACTCGAGCTGCTGGAGCCGGGGCTGGTGTCGTGCTCGCAGTGGCGTGCCGAGCCCGATTCCCCCGTCGTGGTACCGCAGTTCGGCGCGGTGGCCGTGAAACCCTGACGCAGGCGCCGATCCGGCCGAGCTCGTCGTGGAGGACGTATGACCACCCTTGCCGACCCCGTCCCCGGCGGACGTCCCGGAGAGGCCGAACGGGCCGCCGCACTCGCCGACGAGCTGGCCGGCCGGGGCGTGCACGGCATCGTCCTGTCCTACGTCGACACCGCGGGCGTCACCCGGGTCAAGACCGTCCCGACGAAGCGGCTCGCCGCGGCGGTGACCTGGGGCGTCGGCATGTCGCCCGTGTTCGACACCTTCCTCGCCGACGACTCGATCGTCGCCACCGACGTGCTCGGCTCACCGGACGGCGATCTGCGGCTGTATCCCGACCTGGACCGACTGGTGGCGCTGGCCGGGCAGCCCGGCTGGGCGTGGGCGCCGGTCGACCGGATCACGCAGGAGGGCGAGCCGCATCCGGCCTGCGGGCGTACTCTCCTGCGCCGGATCGTCCGAGAGGCCGCCGAGCGGCACGGGCTCGCCTTCAAAGCGGGCGTCGAGGTCGAGTGGGCCGTCGGTCAAGGGCCGTCGGCCGACGGGGACTTCGTGCCCGCGACGACGGGACCGGCGTACAGCGCCACCCGGCAGGTCGAGCTCGGCGACTACACCGCAGACCTGCTGGCGGCCCTGGCGGCGCAGGGTGTTGAGGTCGAGCAGCTCCATCCCGAGTACGCGGCCGGGCAGTTCGAGGTGTCGGTGGGCGCGCTCGACCCGGTGGCGGCGGCCGACAGCAGCGTGCTGGTCCGGCAGACGATCCGCGCGGTGGCGGGGCGCCACGGCCTCGTCGTCTCCTTCGCCCCGGCGGTCCTCGCCGAGGGCGTCGGCAACGGCGGCCACATCCACCTCTCCGCCTGGCGCGACGGCACGAACCTGCACTCCGGGGGCAGCGGCCGGTACGGCATGACGGCCGAGGCCGAGTCCTTCGCGGCCGGGGTGCTCGCCCACCTGCCCGCTCTCACCGCCGTGACCGCGCCGAGCCCGGCCAGCTATCTGCGGCTCAAACCGTCCCAGTGGGCCGGGGTGTTCACCGCCTGGGGCCGAGAGACCCGCGAGGCGGCGCTGCGCGTGATCACGGGCACGGCGGGTGTCCGCGACCGGGCCGCGAACCTGGAGGTCAAGCCGGTCGACCTGGCCGCCAACCCCTATCTCTCGCTCGCCGGTCTGATCGCCGCCGGCCTGGACGGCCTGACCTCGTCCGCGCCGCTGCCCGAGGAGACCACCGGGGATCCGGCCCTGCTCGACGCCGAGAAGGCGGCGGCCCGGGGTGTACGACGGCTGCCGTCCGCCCTGTCCGAGGCGGTCGAGGCGTTCCGCGCCGACGAGGTGCCGCGGACCGCGCTGGGCCCCGTCCTCGCCGACGCGGTGATCGCCGTACGCCTGGGGGAGATCGCGGCCGTCGCCGGGCTGGACGACGAGGGCGTGGCGGCGGCGTACCGCTGGAAGTACTGACATGGGCGCGGGTCCCGTGCACGAAACACTCGACGCCCTACGGCTCGTGGACCACCACTGCCACGGCGTCGTCACCGCCGACCTCGACCGGGCCGGCTTCGAGTCGCTGCTCACCGAGGGCGAGGCGTGGCCGGGGATCTCGCCGTTCGACAGTCCGGTCGGCGTGGCCGTCCGCCGCCACTGCGCTCCCCTGCTGGACCTGCCGCGCCACGCGCCCGCCGAGGAGTACCTCGCCCGGCGGGCCGAGCTCGGCGCGCGCGAGGTGAACCGCCGGTTCCTCGCCGCCGCGGGCACCGAGGTGTTCTGCGTCGACACCGGGTTCACCCCGGACCGGCTCACCACGCCGCGGGAGCTGGCGAAGGCCGCGGGCGGCCGGGCGTACGAGGTGGTACGGCTGGAGGCCGTCGCCGAGGCGGTGGCGGCGGGCGGGGTCGAGCCCGACGCGTACGCGGAAACGTTTCGCGCTGCCGCGCTGGAGGCCGTACGGCGGCCCGGTGTGGTGGCGGTGAAGTCCGTCGCCGCCTACCGCACCGGCTTCGACCTGGATCCGGCGAGGCCCTCGGACGCGGACGTCAGCGATGCGGCCCGGCGCTGGCTCGCCGAGGGCGGCGGCCGGCTGGCCGATCGGGTCCTCGTACGGCAGCTGCTGTGGACCGCCGTGGACCTGGGACTGCCCCTCCAGCTGCACACCGGCTTCGGGGACGCGGACATCCGGCTGCACCGGGTGGATCCCACCCACCTGACGGACTGGCTGCACCTGACCGCCGGCACCATCCCGGTGCTCCTGCTGCACTGCTGGCCCTACCAGCGCCAGGCGGCCTATCTGTCGGCGGTGTTCGAACAGGTGTACCTCGATGTGGGGCTCACCCTGCACCACGTCGGTCCCGCCCGGGCCGGGGCGGTCCTGGCGGAGGCGACGGAGATCACGCCGTTCCGCAAACTGCTGTACAGCTCCGACGCGTACGGTGTGGCGGAGTTCTACCACCTCGGCGCGCTGGCCTTCCGGCAGGGCCTGGCCGGCCTGCTCCAGGAGCGGGTGGACGCCGACGAGCTGAGTCTGCCGGACGCGCTGCGGATCGCGGCGTGGACGGGCGGCGGCAACGCCCGCCGCCTCTACGGACTGCCCCCGACCGACACCGATCCCCACCCGCCCAGCACCGACCGCCACAGCGACTGAGCGTTCGCGATTCCCGGAAAGTATGATCAAGCAATGTCTGACATGACCGATACCACGCCCGGCTGGCTCACTTCCGACGAGCTCGAGATGGCGCGCGCCCGGATGCCGATCCTGTACGTCGAGGCGGTGCCCGTGCGCGTCGACGACAGCGGCGAAGTCACCAGCGTCGGCCTGCTGCTGCGCATCGGGTCCGACGGAACGGTCAGCCGGACTCTGGTCTCCGGCCGCGTCCTGCACCACGAACGGGTCCGCGACGCCCTGCTGCGCAACCTGGAGAAGGACCTCGGCCCGATGGCGCTGCCCCGGGTCCCGGCCTCCCTGCAGCCCTTCACCGTCGCCGAGTACTTCCCCACCCAGGGCATCACGCCGTACCACGACCCCCGTCAGCACGCGGTGTCCCTCGCCTACGTCGTCCCGGTCAGCGGCGACTGCCGCCCCCGTCAGGACGCCCTCGACCTGGTCTGGTTCAGCCCGCAGGACGCCCTGTCGCCCGCGATGCAGAGCGAGATGCCGGGCGGGCACGGGGTGCTGCTGAAGCAGGCGCTGGCGCACGTGGGCTGCTCGGTCTGAGCGGTCCGACGGCGGCACTGCCGGTCGTGGTTGGTCGTCGGTGCGGGGATCGTGGGTTCGTCGATCGCCTGCCACCTGGCTCGCCGCGGGGCCTCGGTGCCCCTGCTCGAGCGGGGGCCGGCCCCCGCCACGGGCGTGACCGGTGGATCCTTCGCGTGGATTCGGCGGGTGCGGCGGGGACTGGCCTGGCCGGGCGGCGCGCGGGACCTGCGTGGGTCCGATCCCGTGGCGGTCACGGGAGGGCTGGCGGGTGCAAGGGGGGTCTGAGGGGCGGCCGTCGAATCGCCGGCGATCGTCGGCGGGCGGGTGGTGGGGGTGGCTTCCTCCGTCGGTTCTCATCCCACGTCGGTGGTGGTACTGGCCGCGGGTACCGAGGTCGTGGGGCCGGCCGGACCACTGGGCGTCGAGGTGCCGGTCACCGTCTCCCCCGCCTGTCTGGTGCGGCTCGCGGCACCGCCCGGACCGGTCCGGGGATTTGTCGCCACGCCGGATTTCGAGGTGCCGGTCACCGTCTCCCCGCCTGTCTGGTGCGGCTCGCGGCACCGCCCGGACTGGTCCGGGGCATTGTCGCCACGCCGGATTTCGAGGTGCGGGAAGTGAGTGCGGGACAGCGGCGTTCCGGGACGCCGACGGCTGCCGGGTGCTGGACTGCCGTACCAGCGGGCGGCTCAGCCGTCACATTGGCGCCCACTGTCGGGCGGCTGGTCGCGGCGGAGCTCGTCACCGGGGAAACGGCGGCCGAACCGCGCCGCTGCCGGTTGGCGTGCGGCGCGGACTGACGCGCGGGCTCACTCCGGATCTTCGGTCCTGCGCTGGGTGGTGCCGGGCTCGCCCGTGTCGCGTCGCCACTCGACGACCAGCTCGTCCTTGGTGCCGAAGCGGACCAGGTGACGGCCGACGACGTCTTCGAGCAGGTCGAGGTGTTCGGCCTCCGACTCCACGGAGAGCAGCAGGGCGCCGTCGACGGCGGTGAGCGCTCCGGTGCCGTTCTGGAAGAGCAGGCGGCCCTCGCCGGTCTTCTCGTCCCAGCTGGTCCGACTGCGGCGGCCGAGGTGGGAGGCGAGTTGCTTGGCGTAGCGCTGCGGTCGGTCGGTGACGACGCGGGCTTCGGAACGGGGCATGGCGTACTCCGGGGATCGCGGTGTGCGGCGAACGTCTCGATGGTGCCGGAGCGGCGCGCGGAACACGCACCTTCCCAGGCGTCACACGCCGCAAAGTATGGATGCCTTCCGCGTCACTCACACCACGCTTGAGGCCGGCTTGACCCAGGGGAGTTGGCGACCGGACCGGCGTCCTGAGGCAGCGCTCCCCTTAGAGTGCCGAACCGGCAACGGGCCCCGCAGTGACGGACCGAGGTCCCTGCGGGTGCCGGAGCGGTACGACTCCGACGCTGCGGCCGTCGTGGTCCAGCAGCCGCCCCATGTGCTTGACCGTGCGCAGCACGACGGAGCGGTCGGCGACGGTCAGGCGCGGCAGCTTGCGTGAGAGGTGGGCCTCGAAGGCGTGCACGTCGTGCAGGTCGCGCAGCCAGACGTCGACGACCAGGTTGTACGGCCCCGCGGTGATCGCACAGGAGCGGACCTCGCGCACCCCGGCCAGCACCCGGCTGGTCTCCGCCACGAACCGGCCCGGCACCGAGGCGAAGTACACGGCGGACAGCGGCCATCCCGACAGCGGCCGGGCCAGGTCGCAGCGCAGGCTCAGCCGGGCGGCGAGCAGGGACTGGAGTCTGCGGCGCACGGTCGTGAGGCTGGTGTCGGTCCGTGCCGACAACTCGCGCAGCGACATGCGCCCGTCCGTGCTCAACAGTTCCAGCAGGCCCGCGTCCAGGTCGTCCCAGCGGGCCTCGGCGGCGGGCGCGGGCAGAGCGGGCGAGGGGGCGGCCGCCTCGATATGCGCGCTCTGTGCCGCGTCCAGGCTCCGCAGCCGCCATCGGCTGCCCTCGGTGGGGACGCCGGTCGACACATGGGTCCGGGTCGCCCGTATGCCCGGTGTGCGCTGGAACAGCTGCGTGGTGAGGCGGGCCAACTCGTCGAGGCTGCGGGCCTGTACGGCGGCCACCAGGTCCCGTCCGCCCGCGGTGAGCTTGATGTTCAGCACCGCCGGGTCCGCGGCGAGGGCCTGCGCCACGTCCTCGGCGACGCCCGGCTCGGTGTCCACCTCGATCACACCGCTCACCACGATCCGCGAGTTGTCCAGCCGGGGGTAGGCGGTCACCCAGGCCAGGCCCGCCTCCTGAAGCCGGTGCCAGCGCCGCGCGGCGGTGACCGGGTTGACCCCGAGCACCTCGCCGACGAGCGTCCACGGGGCTCTGGGATGGATCTGCAGGGCCTGCACGACACCCCGGTCGAGTTCGTCGAGTTCGAGGGCGGCGCCCTCCTCACCGGTGTCCTCCGCGGCACTATCCTGCGCGCCCTCGGGTGGCACTTCTCTGCGCGCGTCCGGGGATTCCGGCCCGAAAACTGCATCGTCACATCGGGTTTTCCTGCGCACCCCACACTCCCCTTCGCCAGTTGCCGACAACAAAGGAGCGACCGCGCCCCATGACGGAAGCCACCACGCCCGAGACCACCCGGACCGCTCTACGGGTCCACCGTGCCCGGCTGATCGACGGCACCGGCTCGTCCCCCGTGGACGACGCCGTCGTCACCATCGATGCCCAGGGCACCATCACCTACGCCGGTCCCGCCGCGACGGCGCCCCCGGTCACCGAGGACGACTCCTCGGTCCGGGTCGTCGACGCCGGTGGCCGCACCGTACTGCCCGGCTTCTTCGACTGTCACGTCCATCTCGCCTACGCGCACGGCTCGCCGCCCGGCCGCCGCGCCGAGCTGGACCCGGTCCTGGTCACCCTGGACACGGCCACCCGACTGCGGCAGACCCTCGACGCCGGCATCACCACCGCCCGTGACCTGGGCGGGCTTTCGGCGGGCTTCCGTACGGCCGTCGCGTCCGGCCGGATCGTCGGTCCGCGGCTGCACACGGCCGTACGGATCATCAGCCACACCGGCGGCCACGCCGACGTCCGGCTGCCCGACGGCACCGACCTGAGCGCCGGGATGTCGGAGATCGCCGACGACACCGACGCGGCCCGGCTCGCGGTGCGCCGGGTGCTGCGCGACGGCGCGGACCTGGTGAAGGTCTGTGCCACGGGCGGCATGGGCAGCCCCTACGACGACCCGGACGACGAGGGCCTGTTGGAGGAGGAGATCCGCGCCGTCGTGGACGAGGCCCGCCGGCACGGCGGGAAGCCGGTGGCCGCCCACGCCCAGGGCAACGCGGGCATCCTCAACGCGATCCGCGGCGGCGTCACCAGCATCGAGCACGGATACGGCCTGGACGAGCGGGCGTTGGACATGGCGGGCGAGCGGGGCGTGTTCGTCGTACCGACGCTGTCCACCGTGTACGCGGGCATCAACAAGGAGACGATGGCGGACTACCACTACCAGAAGAAGGTCCGCTGGTCCGGCACCACCAAGGAGAACATCGCCCGGGCCATCGAGTTCGGCGCCCGGATCGCGCTCGGCACCGACGCCGCCGTCGGTCCGCACGGCGTGAACCTGATGGAGCTCGGCTATCTGGTGGACCTGGGCATGGACCCCATGGCGGCGATCGTCGCCGGGACCCGCACCTCCGCCGAACTCCTCGGCCTCGCCGACCGGTTGGGCACCCTGGCGGCCGGCCGCACCGCCGACCTCGTCGTCTGCGACGGAGACCCCCTCCAGGACATCGGCGTCCTCGGCGACCCCGCGAACATCGTCTGCGTCGTCCAGGACGGCGTCGTACGCAAAGACCTCCTGCCGTCGGCCGCCGATACCGGAAGGCGCCCCTGATGTCCTCGCTCACCGACCTCCCGGCCCCCGACAGCAAGTCCCCGCACACACGTCGCCCCGGCCGCGTCGACCGCGCGCTCTCCCTCATCGAACGGGTGGGCAACGCGCTGCCGAACCCGATCGTCCTGTTCACCGCCCTCTTCGTGATCCTGGCCGTCGTCTCCACCGCGCTGGCGCTCGCCGACGTGCAGGTCACCGTTCCCGGCACCGACGAGACCAAGGCCGTCACCGGCCTGTTCACCGGCGAGGGCGTGCGCTGGCTGGCGGAGAACATGGTCACCAACTTCGCCACGTTCCCGCCCATCGCCGCCGTACTGCTCATGATCATGGCGGTGGGGGTCGCGGAGAAGGCCGGCCTCCTGGAGACCGTCATGCGGGCCACGCTGGCCCGCGCACCGCGCGCGGCGCTGCCGTACCTGGTGGCGCTGATCGCCTGTCAGGCGCACATGGTCAGCGACGTCGCCTCCATCGTGCTGCCGCCGCTGGCGGCCGTGGTCTTCAAGAGCGCAAGTCGCCATCCCGTGGCCGGTCTGATCGGCGGCTTCGCCTGCGTCGGCGCGGGCTACGCCGCCGGCTTCACCATCGGTTCCCTCGACGCCCTCTACATCGGCATCACCCAGCAGGCCGCCTCGGTGCTCCCGGCCGCCCAGGACCTCGACCTCAACCTGCTCGTCAACTACTTCTTCACCGCGTCCAGCAGCCTCGTCCTCGGCCTGCTGGGCGGCTTCCTGATCAGCCGCGTCCTCGAACCCCGCCTGAGCCCGTACGACGCCGCCGCGGCCTCGGCCGACGAGCCCGAGGAGCAGGACCTCACCCTCACTCCGGTCCAGCGGCGCGGCCTGCTGCTCACGGCCCTGGTCGTCCTCCTCTACACGGGCGCGGTCCTGTCCCTGTGGCTGCCCGAGGGTGCCCCGCTGCGCGGCGAGGGCGGCGCACTCGTCCCCTCTCCCCTGCTCACCGGCATCGTCCCGGTGCTGTTCGGCGCGTTCCTGCTGGCCGGGCTCACCTACGGGTTCACCGTCAAGGCGCTGACCGGTTCGGAGGGCGTGGTCACCGCCATGTCCGACTCGGTGCGGAACATGTCCGGCTACATCGTCCTGATGTTCGTCGCCGCCCAGGTCATCGCCCTGTTCAACTGGTCCAACGTGGGCATCCTGCTCGCCGTGAAGGCTGCGGCCGGACTGGACGCCATCGGCCTGACCGGCTTCTGGGCGCTCGTCGCCTTCGTCCTGCTGGCGGCCTGCCTCAACCTCTTCATCGTGTCCGGGTCCGCCCTGTGGTCGCTGGTCGGTCCGGTGTTCGTCCCGGCGTTCATGCTGCTCGGCATGAGCCCGGCCCTCAGCCAGGCCGCCTTCCGCATCGGCGACTCGGCCACCGGCATCATCACGCCGATGAATCCGTACGTCTTCCTGCTGCTCGCGCTGCTGCGACGGTACGAGCCCGAGGCACGGCTGGGCACGCTCATCGCCCGGCTGTCGATCTTCGTCGTGCCGTTCCTGGTGGTGTGGCTGGCGATCCTGGGGATCTTCTACGGCTTCGACCTGCCGCTGGGGCCCGGGGCGCACATCGGCCTGAAGTGAGGGTCGGGGTTGTCGGCAGGCGCCGGGGCCACGCCCACCGGGCTCGCGTTCAGTGCAGGTCGGCCCGCGCGGGGCTGTCCTCGGCGGAGCTGTCGTCGAGGAAGCCGCCCGACTGGTGCTGCCACAGTTTCGCGTAGGCGCCGCCCGACGCGAGCAGTTCGTGGTGCGTGCCCTGCTCGATGATCCGTCCGCGGTCGAGGACGACGAGTTGGTCCATGGTGGCGACCGTGCTCAGCCGGTGCGCCACCACGAGCGCCGTCCGCCCCTCCATGAGCCGCCACAGCGCCTCCTGGACGAGGATCTCGCTCTCCGAGTCCAGGGCGCTGGTCGCCTCGTCGAGCAGCAGGATCGGCGCGTCGCGCAGGATCGCCCTGGCGAGAGCGACCCGCTGCCGCTGTCCGCCGGACAGCTTGACGCCGCGCTCGCCCACCATGGTGTCGAAGCCGTCGGGCAGGGCGTCGGCGAACTCCGTGACGTGCGCCGCCTCGGCCGCGCGGCGGATTTCGGCGTCGGTGGCGTCCGGCCGGGCGAACGCGATGTTGTCCCGCAGCGTGCGGTGGAACATGGCCGGGTCCTGCGGCACGTAGGCGATCATGCCGCGCAGGTCGGTCTGGCGCAGCCTGCTGATGTCCTGGCCCCCGATGAGGATCCGGCCGCCCTCGATGTCCGTCATCCGCAGCAGCAGCCGGCTGAGCGTGGTCTTGCCGCCGCCGGACCGGCCGACGAGACCGATCTTCGTCCCGCTGGGCACGGTCAGGTCGAGGCCCTCGAAGAGCGGCTCCGAGCCCGCGTGGGCGAAGGTCACCCGCTCGAAACGGACGTCGGCGGCCCCGGGCAGCAGCGGCTCCGGCACCGCCGGGTCGAGCACGGTCGGCGGCGTCAGCAGCAGTTCGGTGAACTGCGCGGCCTCCGTCATGGAGCTCTCCAGGCGACGGTAGATCTGGTTGAACTCGAACATGATCCGCGTCGCGTTGGTGTAGTACGTGAAGGCGACCACGACCGCCTCCACGCCGAGCCTGCCCCCGCCGAGCGCGACCGCGAGCAGCAGGCCCAGTGCGTTGGTGAGGATGGACATCGGCGCGATGAACGTGTCGATGCGCAGGTTGCCGTAGTCCCACGACCTCAGCGAGAGGCGTCGCGACTCCGCGACGCGGGACCGGTGCTCGGCGGCCTCGCGTTCCTCCGCGGCGAACGCCCGGACCGTGTCCATGTTCATCAGGCTGTCGGCGACGTGGCCCGACACCCGGGCGATCGCCGCCTCGCGCTGGTCGACGAGTGCCTGGCGGCGCCGGATGAGGGGTGCCACGCACAGCGCGGTCAGTGCGATCATCGCCAGGAGACCGACCACGAGCAGCGGTTCGTAGCGCC
Organism: Streptomyces sp. a15; assembly: GCF_059026085.1. Taxonomy (NCBI): domain Bacteria; kingdom Bacillati; phylum Actinomycetota; class Actinomycetes; order Kitasatosporales; family Streptomycetaceae; genus Streptomyces; species Streptomyces sp. A15. Next base: position 21,893 of record NZ_JBWLKM010000088.1, read on the forward strand.
ACAGCACCACCGACCCGAACAGCAGCGGTACGAAACTCCCCACAACCGAGAACGTCAGAGTGTCGACGAACTGCTCGAAACGGGAGGCGAAGCTCAGGACCCGCTTCGTCAGCGACCCCGCGAAGTTGTCGTGGAAGAACGCCGCGTCCTTGGCGAACAGCTCGTCCATGCCGATCACGTACAGATGCTCGATGCCGAGGGCGTCGAGCCGGTTCAGGCAGTGCACGCCGACCCGCCACAGCGCCTCCGCGAGCAGCAGGACGCCGGCGAAGCCGAGGACGTAGGGCAGCGTCGAGCCGATGGCGATTCCCGCGTCGTCGGCGATGCGGCCGACGAGCTTCGCGACGACCAGCGGCGCGACGTAGTTGAGGCCGATGTTGCCCAGCGCCGACAGCAGCATCGCGGGCACCGTCAGCCACCGGAGCCGGGCCAGCTCCCGTCCGTAGTAACGAAGTGCGAGGAGCACCGAGCCCCTGCGCGGCGGAACCTCGCGCGATTCAGGCGTTCCCATCCCCACCCCGTGTTGTCGTGCGCCGGCCCGCCGAACGCGGGGCGCGACGACTGGGCCCCCGCGCGGCTCGCGCCGACGTCGACACCGACGTGCGAGTACGGGGAGGCCAGGAATCGCAGTGTCCCGTGACGGTGCCCGGGGAATCCAGGCGTTTTTCTCGGCCGGCGGCAGGCGCACGGAGGCGCGGGCCGAGGGCCGGCGAGCGCCCGCCACGCCGTCACCGCTGCCGACAGGGCCCGCGCATCGGTCGTCATGTCGCGACAACGCGTGCCGCAAACGCATCCAGCGGGCCTGCCACTGTCGGCAGACCCGCTGGATGAACACCGTCGGGACGACAGGATTTGAACCTGGGACCCCTTGACCCCCGGTTGGGTGGTCCATGAGCGTCGTTACTCACCTGTCCGCATCCGGGCCCGCGGCCACTACCAGCGCCTTTGACGACCGGTATTTGCCGAATCGCTGACGACTGACAGGAAACCGCCGTTAATATCCAGGCACGTTCGGGTGGCCGGAGCCAATGCCCCCCGCGCAGCGAGCGAGAACTGCCCGGGTACAGGCCACCTTCCGTGCGAAGTCCCCGCCCGTGGACGTTCCGCAGTGTCACGAGGACTCCAAGGGGGGAGATCCATGCAAGAGATGATCAAGGGCGCGAACGTCAGCCTGCCCAGCCTGAGTCCAGACATAGGATCCGTGATCGTCAGTCTGAGTTGGACGAGCGCAGAGGGGGACGGAGACGCGGACGTCTCTGTGCTGCTACTCGACGCCAACGGCAAAGTCCGCAGCCAAGAGGACTTCTTCTTCTACAACAACCAGGCCAGCCCCGACGGAACCGTGCAGCTGCTCGGGAAGACGCCGACGGATAGCGGCAGCGAGGACCGCATCAACCTCGATCTGGCGGCGATGCCCAGCGATGTCGAGCGCATCGTCGTGGCGGCCAGCCGCTACGGGGGCGCGCGGTTCGGCGATCTGGACGACCTGAGGGTGGCGCTCGCCGACAGTGCCGGCGAGAGCATCATCAGGTTCTCCATCACGGACGCGACCGTGGAGAGCGCGTTCCTCTTCGGTGAGTTGTACCGGCGCAGTGAAGAGTGGAAGTTCCGTGCCGTCGGGCAGGGTTACGAGACCGGGCTGGCCGGGCTGGCGACCGACTTCGGCATAGATGTCGACGACGCCGAGGAGTCGGACGAGCAGCCGGCATCGGAGACCACCCCGCAAGTGCCGGAGCCGCGCGTTGCCGCCGACGCGGCCCCGCACGCGCCGGAGGCGCCTGCCCCCGTTCCCGTCGTGGCGCCAGAGGTTCCCCTTCCGGCCCGACGACCGCGTACTGCCAAGAAGAAGGTGATCCTGCCCAAGGCGGCCAAGAAGTCTCTCGCCGAGAACGACGCATGGCGGATGGCTCGACTGTTCCCTGCTTCATCGCTCAAGAGCGACCATGAGCGCGAGGTCCGAGCGACCTCCATCCTTCTGTCGGTGATGGCCCAGGTGCCGGAGTTCGGGCGCCGCCTCACCGCCTCCTTCGGCGCTCCAGCCGGCCGGATGGAGACGTTCACGGAGGTCTCACTCCCCCACGGCGACACCCCGAAGCGCCCGGACGGCGTCCTCCGGGTCGAGCGCGCCGGCAAGCTGTGGACAGCCCTCGTCGAGGCGAAGACCAACGGCAACCCGCTCAAGGGGGAGCAGGTCCAGGACTACATGGACATCGCGGCCAAACGTGGCTACGAGGCTGTCATCACACTGTCCAACGATGTCGCCTTGGAAGGCAGTCCGCTGGTCAGCGTCAAGATCGACGGCCGACGGAAGAACAAGGTCGCCCTGTGGCACCTTTCCTGGGCCGAGGTCACCTACCAAGCACAGATGCTCATCCGCCACGAAGGCGTCGGCAACGCCGCCCACGCGTGGCTCCTCCAGGAACTCCTGCACTACCTCCAGCACGAGAACTCCGGCTGCCACGGCTTCCAGAACATGGGCCCGGCCTGGGTTCCGGTGCGCAATGGCATCGACTCGGAGACCTTGTGCCAGGGCGACGGGCGCGCACTGGAGGTCGTCGAGAGCTGGGAACGCCTCATCCGCCAGGTCTGCCTACGCCTCGGTGGCGAGGCCGGAGTAAAGGTGCTGCCCGTCCAGCGCACCAAGCGGGGCTCCGATCCGCAATCGCGCCGGGCCGCGCTCGCCGACGGCCTGTGCGAAGACGGCCGCCTGCACGCCGAGATCCGCATGGACAGCACGGTCGGCATCCTTGCGATCACTGCCGACCTGCGCACCAGCAAGCTGCGTACGTCCATTGACATCCCGGCCCCCGAGCAGGGGTACCCCCTCAGCTGGGCCAAGCGCCTGGTGCGCCAGCTCGGTGAAGCCCCTGCCGATCTGCATGTCGAGACCCTCGTCGCGAACCAGGGCGGCGGACCCCGGGGCACCCTGGAGAAGCTGCGCCCCGAGCCGGGCGACCTTCTGCCGAAGGACGGCTCCCCGATCACCGGGTTCCGGCTCTCACTCCTCAAGGGCATGGGCAGCACGCGGGGCAACGCCGAGTCCGGCTTCATCCGCAGCATCGATGACGCCGTGGACCGGTTCCACTCCAGCGTGATCACTCATCTGGAACGGCGTCCGGCGCGCCGTGAGTAGCTTTCGGATGGCACCTTCATAGTCGGCTGACCCGCGGTGGGGGCTACCGCCCCTACCGCGGCTCGTGCCGCTCCGGACTGGTGAGAAGCACTTGCCGCGACCACCAGGACGGTTCGTACACGGTGGACGCGCCGGGCGCGGGAAGCTACGTGCTCATCGCCTCCGCCGAGGGCTACCAGCCACAGGCTTCCACGGTGGCGGTCGGCGACGAGCCGGTCTCGTACGACATCCTCCTGTCCGGCACCAGCGGCCTGGTCGGCACGGTCAGGTCGGCCGACCACAAGCAGCCGGTCGTCGGCGCCATGGTGGTCGCGGCCGACGTGCGCGGCGACGTGCTCGCCGCCGGGCTGACCGACACGGACGGCACCTTCAGCTTCGCCGAGTTGGTGCCCGGCCAGCTGACCCTCGCGGTGACCGCGGTCGGCTACCGGCCGATCGCGCTGCCCGTCGAGATTGCCGCGCAGGGCGTCACCAGGACCGAGGTCGAACTGTTCTCCGGGCTGCAGGTGCAGGGCGTGGTCCAAGCCGCGGGCCGGCCGCTGAACGACGCGCGGGTCACGCTCATCGACGGGGCCGGCAACGTGGTGGCCACCGCGACCACCGGCGAGGACGGCAACTATGCCTTCACCGACCTGGACGGCGGCGAGTACACGGTCGCGGCGGCTACCCGCCGAAGTCCACCCATGTGACCGTGACGGTTCCGGCGTGGACGGCCACGACATCGAGCTCACCCGAGCCAGTGACAGACACCGGGCCGGACGCGCCACGAACGGAAGCGCGCCCGGCCCGGCGGTGAAGCACCCCGCACCCGGTGGTCGGTAACGGCAGTTGGACGGCCTGCCGCCACCGGTCCGGGACCCGGGACCCACCACGACAGGTCGTCGGCTGTGCCAGGCCGGGGCGACACAGTCCCGCAGCGGAGACACCACGCACCCCCTGGGCCCGTCGACCTCGCCCGATCGTCCGTTCCGAGCACCCGGCAGAGGGCCAGAAGGCGCGGGGACAGGACAGGACACGGCCCGCCCCTGCGTGGCCACAGCGCCGTTGCCGCCGGTGGCCTCCTCAGGCGTCTCTCCGTGGCCGGGCCTGCCGCAGGGCAGGGAGATGTGCCGCAGCCCCTGTGCCCCTCGCCGTCCGGCCTGCCCGACCGGCGGGACCACGGCCGCTCAGCGGGACGCCGAGCGCGAGCGAGCCTCGGCGAGCGTGCCCTGGGCGGCTGCCAGGACGGCGAGAACGTCCTGAGCGGCTGCGCGGAGGGTGGCCTCGTCCGGCTTGGCGGAGGCGAAAGGCGGAGGGACAACCCGAAGGTGCCCACGTCTGGGGACCGGTCCCGACCGGCCGCGGCTACCGTCGCCGGGACGACTACGGGCGTGTACACGGCCGTGTCGGCTTCACGGGAAGAGTGGCGACATGGGCGAGCGGACGGCACACCCGCCGGGGGAGGACGACCCGTCAGCGGGCGAGCAGATGCAGGCCGAGGTCGACGGCCTCCGCGAGGAGGTGGCGCGGCTCAGGCTCCGGGCAGAGGGACGACGACCAAGCGGCATCGGCCCCGCGCCCGGGGGAACGGAAGCCGGGGCGGACGGCGCACCCGTCGTCCGCCCGTCCCCGGGATCGTCGCCCGGTCCGGGGCGCGGCGTCTCCCGCCGCGGCCTCCTCGTCGCCGGGGGCGCTGCGGTGGTCGTCGCGGGCGGGGCCGGTGCCGCCCTCCTCGCCCGCGGCGATGGCGAAGCCCCGAAGGGCGTCGCCCCTGCCCGTTCCCGTGCCCCGGTGCCTGCCCCTTCCCGTCCCCCGGCGGGCATCCCCGCCCGACCCAGGCTCCGCCGCCTCGGAACACTCAAGGGCCACACCGGCGGCGTCAAGGGGCTGTGGTTCAGCCCGGACGGGCGGACTCTGGTCTCCAGCGAGGCCGACGTGGGGAACCTGCGGCTGTGGGACGTCGCTTCCCGCAAGCCCCTCGGCGCCCCGCTGACCTCGCCCTACGTCATCTTCCTGTCCGCGGCGGTCACCCCGGACGGGACGACGCTCGTCACTGGCGGCGGGGACAGAGCGGAGTTCTGGCACATTCCATCCAGGCGCCCGAGTGGCACGCCGCTGACCCTGTCGTACAGCCACGGCATGTTCAACGTCGTCGCCCTCAGCCCCGACGGCAGGACCCTGGCCACGGGCGGAATGGGCGAGGGCGACCCCACCGAGGGACCGGCCGTCGGCGAGGTCCGTCTGTGGCACATGGCCTCGCGCAGGCAGCTGGGCGGGGCGCTCACCGGCCACGAAGGCGAGGTCACCGGACTCGTGTTCAGCCCGGACGGCAAGACCCTTGCCGTCAGCAGCGAGGTGTACGAGGGGACAGTACGGTTGTGGGACGTGGCGTCGCGCAGGCCGCTGGGCCGGCCGCTGAGCCATGAAGGCGGCGTCACCGGCATGGTGTTCAGCTCGGACGGCCGGACGCTGGCCTCGGCCTCGGGAGGGGCCTCGGACTCGGGAGTTCCGAGCGTCCTACGGTTCTGGGACGTGGCCACCGGCGCCGAGCGCGGCAAGCCGCTGCGCCACGACAACTGGGGCATCAACGCGCTCGCGTACAGCGGGGACGGCAGGACCGTCACGACGGTCGGCGCCTACGAAACCCCCAGGATGCGTTTCTGGGACGCGGCCACGCACCGGGAACGCGCCGAGCCACTAGAACCCGTCTGGCCGAGCTCGGCCACGGCTTTCGCGCCCGACGGAGTGACCCTGGCAGCCGAAAACGCAGACGCATCGCTCAGTCTCTGGCGGATCGAGTAGGCGCGGCACTATGGGAGCGGACATGGACGAGCAAGAGACCACGGATGCACGGGCCGAGGATCTCGACCGGCTCCGGAACGAACGCGACCGGCTGCTGACCGAACGCGAATGCCTCCGCCGAGAAGTGACCGAGCCGGACCCGCCGTCGCCCTCCCGCCGGCGCCTGCTCATCGGCGCGGGCGCGGCCGTCGCGGCCACCGCCGTCGCCGCCCCCACCGGCATCGCGCTCCTCAGCGACGGGAACGACGGAAGCAAGGGCGACGACCGGAAGCGAACCGCGCGCACCGGACCGGGCACGCCCACCCCCCTCCGCACACCCCCGCCCGTCGCCATCCCCGCCAAGCCCAGGCTGCGCCTGCTGGCGACGCTCAAGGGGCACGAGGGTGAGATCGTCACCTTCCGCTTCAGCCCGGACGGCACCTCCCTGGCCTCCAGTGACGGGGACGTGCGGCTGTGGGATGTGGCCACCGGCAAGGAGCGGGCAAAACCCCTGTACTCCGGGGTGGTCTTCTTCGAGAGCCTGGCCTTCAGCCCGGACGGCCGGACGCTGGCGGGGACCGGGTGCAGTTCTGGGACGCGGACACGCTGCGTCCGCGGGGCCGGCAGATCACCAAGACCGACGATGTGGAGGGCGCCGCCTTCCCCGGGGTCGCCTTCAGCCCGGACGGCAGGACCCTGGCCACCCACGGAGACATAGGGGACCCGGGGATCCAACTCTACGACGCGGCCACCCGCAAGGAGGACGGTGAACCCCTGTCGTGGGACTCCGTCGGGACGCTGGTGTTCAGCCCGGACGGGAGAACGGTCGCCGGCGTCGACGAGTCCGGGTCGGAAGGGGTACGGCTGTGGGACCTGAGCACCCGCAAGCAGCGTGCGCAGGCGGCGTACGACTTCTTCGGCGGCGTCCAGGCCATGGCGTTCAGTCCCGACAGCGGGACGCTGGCTGTCGCGAACGACTCGACAGAGGTGTTCTTCTTCGACGCAGCCACCGGCAAGGAGAACGGCAGACCGCTCACCGGGCACATCGGCTCCGTCACCGGCCTCGCCTACAGCACGGACGGCAAGAGCGTCCTCACCGCCGACTACGCGGGCTTTCGTGTCCGGAGCGCGGCCACCCACGAAGGCCGGGCCATCCTGGAGGCCCCCGTGGAGGCGATCAGCCAACTCGCCTTCAGTCCCGACGGCCGCACCCTGGCCACCGTCGGCTTCCAGGACCGCACGATCCAGCTGTGGCGCTTGGAGTAGCAGAGACCGTGCCGTAGCCGTCTCCAGCTGAGCATGTCCGCGATCATTGAGCCTCCTCCTGTTCGCCTTGGCGGACTTCCGCGATGGGCAGCATGGTGACGGTGGCGGGGAGGCCGAATCCCGGTGCGGTCTGTGCGGGGTCGATGGTGATCGGCTCCGGTGACTGTCCGTCGGCGGAGCACAGGCGGCGGCCGGCCATCGCTTGGTGAGGGTGAAGGCGCACGACCATCCGGGCGTCGACCGCGTGGCGTGCCGTTGGCCGTGGTGCGTGTGGTGTGCCCTGAGATCTTGTGACGGCTCACCCGTGAAGGAGACATACAGCATGTTCGGACAGTCGCAGGCGTTCAGCGGCTTCGCGGTCGACGACCTTGGCGAGGCCCGCCGGTTCTACGGTGAGACTCTCGGTCTCCAGGTGGAGGAGACCGGGCAGGGAGACATGGCGATGCTGACCCTCACACTCGGCAGCGGCGCGCGTGTCTTCGTTTACCCGAAGGAGACCCACACCCCCGCAACGTTCACGATTCTCAACTTCCCCGTGGACGACATCGAGGCCGCCGTCGATGAACTGGAGCGGCGCGGCGTGAGCCTCGAGCGCTATCCCGGATTCGACCATGACGGGAAGGGCGTGGTCCGCGTCGGTGACGGCGGCCCTGCGGCGATCGCCTGGTTCACCGACCCCGCCGGGAACGTTCTCTCCGTGCTCCAGGAGCATTGACGATCGGGGCCCGGTCCGGCATAGCTCGGATGTCTCTCTCCGGCTGCGGGAACAGGTCGGGTACCCCACGATGCCGCAGAGCCGCTGTGGTTCGAGTGGCGCTTTGGACGGCGGGCACGCGTGCCGGGGGTGGAGCGCGCGTGCCCACCGTGGAAACGCTGCGGGAACTCTGAGCGATCAGCGTCACCGCCCCGGCCGGGACATCGGGGGGTCAGGAGAGGTCGAACCGATCGAGGTTCATTACCTTGTCCCACGCGGCCACGAAGTCACGCACGAACTTGTGTCCCGCGTCCTGGGACGCGTAGACCTCCGAGACGGCTCGAAGCTGGGAGTCTGAACCGAAGATGAGGTCGACCGCGGTAGCGGTCCACTTGAGCTCGCCTGTGGCGCGATCCCGGCCTTCGAACACGTTCTCGTCCGAAGTCGACGCCTTCCACTCCGTGCCCATGTCGAGCAGGTTGACGAAGAAGTCATTGGTCAGTGTCTCCGGCCGGTGAGTGAAGACGCCGTGTGAGGATCGCTTGTAGCCGGTTTTCAGGATCCGCATGCCGCCGATCAGCACCGTCATCTCGGGGGCGGTCAGCGTCAACAGGTTGGCGCGGTCCAGCAGGAGTGTCTCCGGCGACAACTTCTCTCCCGCGCGGACGTAGTTCCGGAATCCGTCGGCCCTGGGTTCGAGCACGGCGAACGACTCCACGTCGGTCTGTTCCTGAGAGGCGTCCGTGCGCCCCGGTGCGAACGGGACGGTGATGTCGTGACCGGCGTTCTTCGCGGCTTGCTCGACGGCCGCGCACCCGCCGAGGACGATCAGGTCGGCGAGCGAGACCCTCGTGCCGCCGGCATGTGAGACGTTGAAGTCCTGCTGAATCCGCTCCAGCTTCTGCAGCACCTCGGCCACCTCGGGCAGGTGGTTGACCTCCCAGTCCCGTTGCGGCGCGAGGCGAATCCGTGCCCCGTTGGCCCCGCCACGCTTGTCGGTGCCGCGGAAGCTCGCCGCGGACGCCCAAGCGGTGGTGACCAGCTGGGAGACGGACAGCCCCGAGGCGACGATCCTGCTCTTGAGAGCAGCGATGTCCTCCTCCACGACGAGTTGGTGATCGACCTCGGGGACGGGGTCCTGCCACAGCTGCGGCTCGGGAACCCACGGGCCGAGGTAGCGCGTGACGGGTCCCATGTCGCGGTGCAACAGCTTGTACCACGCCTTGGCGAAGGCTTCCGCGAGCTTGCCCGGATTCTCGTGGAAGCTCTTCGAGATCGGGCCGTAGATCGGATCCAGCTTCAGCGCGAGGTCCGTCGTCAGCATCATGGGAGCGTGCCTCCTCGACGGATCATGAGCATCGGGCACCGTGCCCTTGGCCGAAGGATCCGTGGGAGTCCACTGCTTGGCACCGGCGGGGCTCGTCGTCAGCTCCCATTCGTACCTGAACAGGTTGTCCAGGTAGCCGTTGTCCCACCTGGTCGGCTCGGAGGTCCATGCGCCCTCGAGCCCACTGGTGAGCGCGTCGGCGCCCTTGCCACTGCCGTACGTGTTCCGCCAGCCGAGGCCCTGCTGCTCGATGGGTGCGGCCTCGGGTTCCTGGCTGATGTACGCGGGATCGACCGCACCATGGCACTTGCCGAACGTGTGGCCGCCTACGATGAGCGCGACCGTCTCCTCGTCGTTCATCGCCATGCGCCCGAATGTCTCGCGAACGTCCCGGGCGGCGGCCATCGGATCCGGGTTGCCGTTGGGCCCCTCCGGATTGACGTAGATCAGTCCCATCTGCACGGCACCGAAGGGAGCGGCGAGTTCCCTGTCGCCGCTGTAGCGCTCATCTCCGAGCCAGATGTCCTCGGGCCCCCAGAAGATCTCCTCGGGTTCCCAGATGTCCTCTCGCCCGAATCCGAACCCGAACGTCTTGAATCCCATTGATTCCATGGCACAGTTACCGGCGAAGACCAGAAGGTCGGCCCAGGAGATTTTCTGGCCGTACTTCTGCTTGACCGGCCACAGCAAACGGCGCGCTTTGTCGAGGCTCGCGTTGTCCGGCCAACTGTTGAGGGGGGCGAAGCGCTGAGCGCCGCTGCCGCCACCGCCCCGGCCGTCGGCGACACGGTACGTGCCCGCGGCGTGCCAACTCATCCGGATGAAGAGCGGCCCGTAGTGGCCGTAGTCGGCAGGCCACCAGTCCTGTGACGTCGTCATCGCCTGGAAGACGTCCTGCTTCAGCGCGTCGAGGTCGAGGGTCGCGAACTCTCTCGCGTAGTCGAAGTTCTCGTCCATCGGATTGGAGCGGGACGAGTGTTGGTGGAGAATTTGAAGGTCCAGCTGATTCGGCCACCAGTCCCGGTTCGTCCTGGGCCGAGTCGGCGTGGGGGTCGGGGAGGCGATTGCCGGGTTCTCGCTTTCGCTACCGGACACGTCGTCCTTCTTTCTGTCTCGGTGATTCCACGCACCATGCCGATGAATGTGATGTCGGCGTCCGTATGGTCGCGCACCGCAGACGGCACCGCCACGAAACACGCAGAGCACCCCCGCATGACAAACGTGTGAGCAAAGGCTTCTTTCCTGCTTGGAAGTCGATTTCCGAGCCGACGGGGCCAGGCGCCTGACCTCACGCTCGTGGAGCAGACGGCGCGGCGCACCGGCGAGTTCGGCCATACAGCCGGGGTGTTGTTCACCGCGGACCTGTGCCCGTAGCCACCCCGGGGGGCCGGCCTTACGTCGATGCTGCCCAGAGTCATCACGGCTCGCACGGCCGAGCGCCGACTCGGAGGCGACCGACCCCGAGGCTGCCGCTCACCCATCCGGCCCGTGCCCGCCCCCAGGTAACGGAGAAGTGGCCCCGCCGACGCCGGTCGGGGGCAAACGGTGCGGTGGTCGGCCGCGGCTGACCAAGATCCGGACCCTACGAATGAGCGGCGTGCTCAACCTCGAAGATCGGAAACGACCCATACGAAAAGGGCCCTCACAGGCTCTCGCCTGCGAAGACCCTTCACACCGTCGGGACGACAGGATTTGAACCTGCGACCCCTTGACCCCCAGTCAAGTGCGCTACCAAGCTGCGCCACGTCCCGGT
>NZ_JBWLKM010000089.1:0-7494 GCF_059026085.1 Streptomyces sp. a15
CGCTTCAAGTCCCGCAAGGACAAGCGGCAGTCGATCCGGTTCACCGCCAACGCCCGCTGGAACATCACCGACAAAGGGCGCCTGAACCTGCCGAAGATCGGCGCGGTGAAAGTGAAGTGGTCCCGCACGCTGCCCACCACGCCCTCCTCCGGCACCGTCATCCAGGACGCGGCCGGCAGGTTCTTCGCCTCCTTCGTCATCGACACCGACCCCGCCGCCGACGCGGCCCGGATGCCCGAAACCGACCGCACCATCGGCGTCGACCTCGGCCTCACACACTTCGCGGTCCTGTCCGACGGCGCGAAAATCGACTCCCCGCGCTTCCTGCGGCGCGCGGAGAAGAAGCTGAAGAAGGCCCAGCAGGAGCTGTCCCGCAAGCAGAAGGGAAGCAAGAACCGCGAAAAGGCCCGCCTGAAGGTCGCCCGCGCCCACGCCAAGGTCACCGACGCCCGCCGCGAGTTCCACCACCAGCTCTCCACCAGGCTGATCTCCGAGAACCAAGGGATCGCCGTGGAGGACCTCTCGGTGGCGGGACTGGCCCGCACCGGACTGGCCAAGTCCGTGCACGACGCCGGATGGTCGTCGTTCGTCAGCATGCTGGAGTACAAAGCGGCCCGGTACGGCCGCACCCTGGTCACGATCGGCCGGTTCGAACCGACCTCCCAGACCTGCTCGACCTGTGGCGTCAAGGACGGGCCCAAACCCCTCAACGTCCGGGAATGGACCTGTACCGCCTGCGGCAGCGTCCACGACCGGGACCACAATGCCGCGATCAACGTGAAGACGGCCGCCGGACTGGCGGTATCAGCCTGCGGAGCGCCGGTAAGACCAGGAGCAATCCCGGCACAGCGCGAAGAAACAGGAAGCCACGGATTCCCGACCCAAGCCCGTGCCGCGTAGCGGCACAGCAACGATCGAGAAGGCCAGAATCCTCGGGCTTCAGCCCGAGGAGCAAGTCAAGCACGTAGAACGCCGGGTCGGAAGGGGCCCAGAGGCTGCCGTTGGTCTAGCCCTGCGAAATACTGACGGAGCTGCGGCGATGACAGGCGTTCGGCGGAAACTTTCAGTACGAGGAAAACCAAGGCAGGGGCTGACGTGCACGAAGACGGAAACGGCGACGGACGCAGAGCCGAGCCCGGCGTGTCCACCAGCGGTGTGGACCAGCCCCAGTTCCTGGCACTCGAACGCGAACTGACCGTTCTCCTACGACGCGCCCGTGCCAACCAGGGCGAGATGGCCCGCGAGGTCCACCCCGACCTCGAATCAGCGGCGTACGGCCTGCTCGTGCGCCTCGACGAGTGCGGCGGCCAGCGTGCCACGGAACTCGCCGCGTACATCGGCGTCGGCAAGGCCACGATGTCCCGCCAACTGCGCGCCCTGGAGGACCTCGGCCTGATCGCCCGCGAGCCGGACCCGGCCGACGGGCGCGCCTGGCTGGTTGCACTGACCCAGGAGGGCCACCACCGGGTACGGCGGGTACGGGAGGCCCGCCGGGCGCGGTACGCCGGGCGGCTTGCGGACTGGGATCCGCGCGAGGTGGGCGAACTGGCTCGATTGCTGCATCAGTTGAACCGGGGGATGGAGAAGTAAGGGGCCGGCCCGGACGTCTCCTGGTCATATACCGGCTTCCATGTATCGGCGGTGGCCGAAGCGGGCCGAGCGGTACACGCCCGACGAGATGCGCGGCTTCGGTGGCCGACGCGAATGGAGCGTCACAGGCCGGTGGTGAGAGGGAAGCGTCGAGCTGCTCTCCCGCGACGCTGAACTCATCTTCGGCTGATCGCCGGCTTTCTATATTCACCTGATGTTTCCATGAGATCATTTAGCTGTTCATTCAGGTGCCGAGATTTTTGATCGGTCAAATCGCATTTTCTCGGCGCTTGAGTCTATAAAATCCTGCCATGTGACGCGCATCACTGTTGATTTCTTATGGCTTGACGCGCCTATGATCACCGCCATATTTGAGGTGCTTGTGTGATGCATGGGGTGGGGCTGTGAAATCGCACGTGGGGGAATGGATTCCGTTTTTTGTGGAATCTGCGGACGCGTCACACGCTTGCCAGACTTCTGGCGTGGACGTTGCTCGTCGGCGGCTGGGCCGTGGTGAACTCTCCGACCGCGCACGCCGACACGTCGGCGCCGCAAACGCCGTCCGAGCAGGCCGCGGCATCGGGAGAGCCGGTCGAAGTGACGGCGGACCGAACCGAATACACGCAGACTTTCGCCAATCCGGACGGCACCTACACGCTGAGGCAGGCGACGTCGCCCCAGCGAGCGAAAGACGCTTCGGGCGTGGCACGACATCGACACGACGCTGGTACGCAGGGCCGACGGCACGATCGGGCCGCGGTATGCGGCTGTGGATGCCTCCTTCTCTGTCGGCGGCGCCGAGGACATGGTCAGGCTGGAGGAGAACCGGCGGGTGCTGTCCGTCCGCTGGCCTGGTGGTGACCTGCCCGAGCCGTCTCTGGACGGCGCGACTGCCACCTACGCGGAAGTTCTGCCAGGGGTCGATCTGCAGTTGATGGCGATGCCGGACGGATATCGCGAGGTCCTGAGGGTCAGGTCTGCGGAGGCCGCGCAGAATCCCGCGCTGGAGCAGCTGAAGTTCGCCGTCGCCGGCGAGGGTGTGTCCGTGGTCGCGGGTGCCGCGGGCGGACTGCGAGCGGTCGATGCCGACGGCAATGCGGTGTTCACGGGACCTGCGGGGCAGATGTGGGACTCGGCCGGAGGCCCGGGAGACGGCGTCCAGCCGCAGACCCTGCCCATGTCGGGCTCCGGTGCGGACGCGGAGGGCGCCGAGCAACTCGACGCGCAGGCGGCCGAGGACGATGGCTCCGCGCACCCGGGCGACGGCGACGCGACTGCCACCCTGCCCGTCCAGGTCGACGACGGCAGCATCGCCGTCGCCCCTGACCTGAACCTGCTGCGTGGCGACGACACGGTCTATCCGGTCTACATCGACCCGTCGGTGGGACTCTCTCGCTCGGAGCGCACGGTGCTGTCCTCCGACGGCGACAAGTTCTACCAGTTCTCCGGTGAGTACGGCGTCGGACGCTGTTCAAACGCGGACGGTTACTACTGCGGCGACAACTACGTGAACCGCATGTACTTCGAGTTCAGCCCCAGTGCCCTGGCCGGAAAGCATGTTCTGCACGCTACCTTCCGCGCGCACGAGACGTGGTCGTTCAACTGCGATCCCTACACGATCAAGCTGGAACGCACCGGGAACATCTCGTCGGCGGGACCAGCGGGCAGGCGTACGTCAAGAAGATCACTAAGTTCGACGGCCTGTACAACGCCACCAGCAGTCAGCTGATCCTGCCGGCGAGCGACCCCCTCGTCACGGCCGGCGTCCCGCAGACGATGACCTTCACCGCCACCTACAACGCCGCCAACCAACTGTCGGCAATCGGCGATCCGGCCGTCGCAGGCCTGCCCTCGGAAGGCATCACCAACACCTTCGACACCCTCGGCAATCCGAAAACAGTCAACGGCACCACCGGCTACCTCCTCGGCGCCGCCTACTCGGAACTCGGTGACGTCACGACCCGCACCCTGGGCACGGACTCGACCAGCTCCGCGAAGAAGGCGTACCTCAATTACCGCTACGAGAACGGCACCCGCCGCCTGACCCGGTCCTACGTCACTGGCGACACCCACGGCCACATGCCGCAGGACCTCAACTTCACCCAGGACGACGCGGGCAACGTCACCTCGATCAGCGACGCCAGCACCCTCGGCGGCACCGCCCAGGCCGACAACCAGTGCTTCGCCTACGACGGCTACAGCCGTATGACAGAGGCGTGGACCCCCAAGACGGCAGACTGCGCCGCAACGGGCCGCACCACGGCCAACCTCGGCGGAGCCGCTCCGTACTGGACGTCCTACGGCTACACCGCGTCCGGTCAATGCGACACAGAGACGCAGAACTCGGCGAGCGGCAACCAGACGACCGACTACGTCTACGGCACCACGAACGGCCAGCCCCACCCCCTGGACCACACCACGGGCGCCAGGAACTCCACGTACACCTACGACAAGACCGGCAACACCACGCGTCGCCCCGGCGCCGGCGCCACCCAAGCCCTCACCTGGAACAGCGAGGGCGAACTCGCAAGTCTCGCTGAAGGCACCAAGAAGACCGATTACCTCTACGACGCCGATGGCGCCCTTCTCATCCGTCGCGCGAGCGGAGACGGTGACACCGTCCTCTACGTCGGCGACACCGAGGTCCGCCTGACGGCCAAGGGCACGACCAAGACTCTCAGCGGCACCCGCTACTACACGGTGGGCGGCCAGACGATCGCGGTCCGCACGAGCACGGCGGGCACCAGCGGTACCAAACTCACCTTCCTGGCCACCGATCCCCACGGCACGGCAAGCCTGGCGCTTGACGCCACCACGTGGGCCATCACCAAGCGCTACACGACCCCCTTCGGCGCCCCGCGCGGTACGAGGCCGACGACGTGGCCGGACGACAAACGCTTCCTCGGCAAGCCGGAAGACACCACGACCGGTCTCACCCATGTCGGCGCCCGTGAATACGACCCGGCCGTCGGCCAGTTCATCAGCGTCGACCCGATACTGGCCCCGGGCGCCCCGCAATCCCTCAACGGCTACTCGTACGCGGACAACAGCCCGGCCACGACATCCGATCCGACGGGCCTGTGCCCGGACATCGACTGCCCGACCCGGCCGGGGCCCGGCTACGAAAACACCACGCCTGGACATGAGCCGGGGAAGCCGAAGAAGTCGGCCAACACGGTCTATGCCGAGAACAACGAGAGCTTCAACGGCACCGCGTCCACGGGATCAGGTGAGAGCGGTGGCGATAGCGGCGGTGGGGTCACGGGGTGGCTCCAGGGCGCCGTGGATACCGTGGTCAACTACGGTTCTGCGATCTTCCACGAACCCGAGATCTGGTGGGGCGCCGCCGAAGTCGGCGGAAGCATGGCCCTGATGGGTCTCGGCGGAGACATCACGATCGCCGGCGCTGCCGTCTGCCTCACCGGTGTGGGCTGCATTGCTGGTGCCCCGGCGGCTGTGGGGGGCGTAGCAATGGTCGCAGCCGGCGCGGTCGGTACTGCGGATGGAATCGGGCGTATTAACGACGGCCTGGGGAAGGCGCTCAGGGCAGCCAGCCGTGAATCCTCCGGCACCTCTAGCGGGTCGAGAACTTTCACCTCGGACGATCCGCTCGTCGGCGATGTCGCTAATGCCATCGAGGCGAAGTACCCTGGCCTGGTCAAAGACGTCAACGTAAAGGTAAAGCGCCCGGACGGGTCCGATTTGACCGACTTCGACATTGAGTTGAAGAATGCCGTAATCCAAGTGAAGGCGGGTCCTGGAAAGAAAGCTGGAGGTCAGGTGACCCGGACACAACAAGGTACGGACAAGCCGGTTATTGTGTACGGACCGAAATTGCGGCCGAGCGTGGTCAAGGAAGTGAATAACCGTGGCGCAATTGGTATTACTTCGTTGGATGATTTGCTGGCGGTGGTAGCGCCATGAACTCCCTCATCATGTGTATGCCGCGCGGTGTGACGACAGAGGAAATCGTTGGCCAACTGCGCCGATCCGGGATCAGCGCAGAGTTCCGGGACAGCCGGATCACTGTGTCTCATGAGGATTCTGTCGCATGGATCGAACCGGACTCGGATGGTGAACTCCAGAGAGAGTATGAGCCTGATGAACAAACTTTCATAGAAGGTCTTGTCGGGCCTTGGAACGGCTACAGCATCGACTATCGCTCACTGGATGCTGCAGATGTCGCGGTGGCCGCGTTGTGTGAGCGCTGGCCCTGCGTGGTTGACGATGAGGACGAGTTCTTCGGCTGGGGCGCCGAATACCTTCAGCGGCGCCGAGGCGGCTATGTGCCCCATTCGACTGCGTAAGATGCGGCTGGTGAGAGGCCTTGTCGCTCCAGCGTGGAAGCTTGTGTAGGACTACACACCATGAACAGCACGCATTCATCTGCAGTCCGGGCGCTGGCGTAAGTCCTCCTACAGGAATGCGGTCGGCGGAAAGTGCGTCGAGGTCGCCGGCGGTCTCCCCAGCCTCATACCGGTCCGTGACAGCAAGGTCAGCGGCGGACCGGTACTTGGTCGTGTCCGCCGGCGCCTGGACCCCCTTCGTCCAGGAAGCCGCCGGTAAGCCCGGCAAGGCTCACAGCTCCACGTACACCACAGTCGCATCATCATGCGTCTTGCTCCGCCCCAGAAACTCCCGAGCCTCCGCATCCCCCCGCTCCAGCCCCCGCACCCGCTCCACCAACGCCCCCGCCCCCTCCTTGCGTACAAACCGGAAGCAGTCCCCCCAGTCGCCCTCCCGGAACGTCTCCACCCACCTCGTCGCCCCGTCCGTCAGTGCGGCCAAGGCGCGGACCTCAGCCCGCGCCACGACCCCCGTCACCACCCGCCCCGCCACCGTCGGATCCGCCGCCGCCGTGAAGAAGCCGCCCTCCTTGTTGCGGATCTCCGCGTCGATCAGGGCGTCCGTGGCCAGGGTGGCGCGGGGGAGGAGGGCGAGGCGGTCGTCGAGGTGGGGGGTCACCGTGCCGTCGGGGGACTCGACCAGCAGGGCCGAGTCGGACAGGACCAGGTACTCCACCGACTCCGGCGACCAGCGCGCCACAACCACCGTTGCCTGTGGGGTGCGTGGGTGAGAAAGGTCACAAGTGGTGTGATGGGCCTCGGCTGTTCGAAGGATCGCCCGCGAGAGGATCTCCGGCAGCGTCAGATCTCGGCAGGAAACGGTCAGTTCGGTCAGGGCGCCGCCGAGGCGGGACACGAACCAGGGAACCGAATGCAGGCAGCCTGTCGAAGTCCGCGGGGGTGTCACTCCATCCAGGACGACCAGCGCGCCGCCCAGCCCGGAAGCCGGTAGGGCGACGCCGGCGAAGTCCTCGTTGGGGCGGGTCGGATCGCCGGGCTCCGAAACAAGTTCCGTACGCATCCGGCCAGTCTGCACGAGCCCTTCACAAGGTGCGCAAGAGGCTGGCATCAGCCGCCGAATCGACGCACTCGCGCAGGTCAGGCGCCTGATTTGGGGTGGAATGAATCGCTCCGGGAAGGCGTGGTGGCGAATAGTGCCACCGCCCGCCGCCGACGTCCAACCGGCCCGCCGTGCAAGGGTGTCGCACGAGCCGGAGGAACTTGCCCGCCAACTCGGGTCCGATGTTCACTCCTTCGGGTGGCGGGCCCAGTGATGCGCGACCACCGCCCACCGGCACTGGGAGGGTCGGGGACCGTACCGGGCGTACGCAGAGTCGGCAGTCAGTGACGGAGCGTAGCCCGACCCATGGGTACTCACGAGTCAGGAATGCGAGCACCGGTGCAGAAGACGCGGCCTCGTCGTACAGGCAAGAAGGCGGCCTCCGAAAAAGGCGTGGACCCCACGCCCGGCACCTCCGGCACCCCCACCTCCGGCGCCCCCACCTCCGGCGCCCCCACCTCCGGCGCCCCCACCTCCGGCGCCCCCACCTCCGGCGCC
>NZ_JBWLKM010000089.1:7594-32589 GCF_059026085.1 Streptomyces sp. a15
CCACCTCCGGCGCCCCCACCTCCGGCGCCCCCACCTCCGGCGCCCCCACCTCCGGCGCCCCCACCTCCGGCGCCCCCGGTACCCCCGTCGGCAAGGGTCGTCCCACCCACGTCCGTACCCGGCTCGTCCTCGCCGTCACCGTCGTGGCCGCCGCCATCGCCGGAGCCGGTGTGCCCTCCCTGGTCACCGCCTCCGGGGAGCTGAGCGACTCGCAGGACCTGGTCACGCTCGCCGAGCAGACCCAGGACGCCCTGGCGCTCGCCCACTCGCTCGCCGACGAGCGCGACGAGGTGACGCCGTACATCGCCGCCGGACGGCCCAAGTCCAAGGCACCCAGCGAGCAGCGCAGCGTCCGCGTGGACCGGCAGGTGGAGGAGCTGCATGCCGACACCGACCTGCCCGCCACCCTCCGCGGCAATCTCGACGGCATCGCGGCCGTCCGCCGGGCGGCGCTGAGCGGCAAGAGCAGTGCCCTGGAAGCGCACCAGGCGTACTCCGCCGCGATCAACGACCTGCACCGGCTCGCCGAGGACCTGGCCGAGCAGCTGCCGCCCCGCGCGGGCTCCGGCGGGTACGCCCTCGCCGAGCTGGACTCCGCCGTCCAGCAGGCCGCCGCCACCCGAGGGCTCCTCCTCGCGGCCCTCGCGGTGCCGACGACGACCCAGACCGTCGTGGACCCGATCACCGGCCTGGCGTCCACCGAGACCACCTCCTCGGACGCCGACGCCAAGCAGCGCGACGCCCTCTCCGCCGCCGCCCAGCAGTCCCGCGTGCGCTCCGACGCGGCCCTCGCCGACTTCGCGGACACCGCGCCCACGACGGCCAAGTCGCGCTACGACTCCACGGTCACCGGCCCCGAGATCAACTCCGCCGACAAGTACCTCGCCACCCTCACCGGCCAGCCGACCCTGTCCGACGGCGAACTCGGCACCAGCGCCACCAAACTCGACGCCGCCCTCTCCGCCCGCATCGACGCGATGCGCGGAGCGGAGGCCGCCCTCTACGACCGCCGGGTCAAGGACCTCGCCCAGCTGCGCGACGACGACGTCACCGCGCTGGAGATCCGCATCGCCGTCCTCGGCGCCCTGATGCTGCTGGCCGTCGGTATCGCCACCGCCATGGCCCGTACGCTCACCCGGCCGCTGTCCGTCCTGCGCCGCGGCTCGGCCCGCCTCGCCGGCGCCGAGGACCCGACCGCCGAGGAACCGGTCGCCTTCACCGGCCGCAACGACGAGTTCGCTCAGGTCGTCCGTTCGGTCAACGCCCTGCACGCGCACGCCGCCGCCCTCGTCGAGCGCGTCACCACCCTGGAGGCCGACCGCAAGCATCTCGTCGGCCAGCGGCAGAAGATGGCCGACGCCCGCGAGCAGCTCAAGGCCGAACTCGCCGAATCCGCCTCGCAGTTGGAGCGGTTGCGTACCACCATCGGCGCCACCTTCGTCAGCCTCGCGCTGCGCACCCTGGGCCTCGTCGAGCGGCAACTCGCCGTCATCGAACTCCTGGAGGAGCGCGAGCAGGACCCGGACCGGCTCGCCACGCTCTTCAAGCTCGACCACTTCGCCACGGTCATGCGCCGGCACAGCGAGAACCTCCTCGTCCTGGCCGGCACCGAGCACGTCCAGCAGAGCGCCGGCCCCGTCCCGCTCGTCGACGTCGTGCGCGCCGCGGTCAGCGAGATCGAGCGCTACGAGCGGGTCCGCATCGCCGCCCTGCCGCCGCACGCCCACATCGCCGGGTTCGCCGCGGACGACCTCTCCCATCTGCTGGCCGAACTCATGGAGAACGCCACCGCGTTCTCGCCGCCCGACCTGCCCGTCGAGGTCTCCGCCTGGCTCCTGGAGAGCGGCGAGGTCATGCTCTCCGTCCAGGACGAGGGCATCGGCATGGCCGGCGACCGCCTCACCAGGCTCAACAGCCGCCTCGCCGACTTCGGCCCCGAGACGACGTACGACTCCTACGACCAGGAGGACGAGGAGGGCCTCGGCCTCGGTCTGTACGTCGTCGCCCGCCTCGCCCACCGGCACGGCGTCCGCGTGCAGTTGCGCGAGCAGAAGCAGGGCGGCATCGCGGCAGTCGTCGTCCTGCCCAAGACCCTGCTGGCACCCGCACCGACCGCCGCCGTCCCTGCCGCGTCCTCGCCCATGTCCGGGAGCGGCACGCACGCCTTCTCCCTGCCCGGCGCGGATGCGGAGGTCAACTCCAACGTTCTGTACGGCCGTTCGGAGAACGGCGACCCCCTGGTCGCCCTCGCGGAGAAGGCCGTACAACGGTCGGAGGGGGAGACCCCCGCCGAGACCACCATGGAACTCCTGCTCCCCGAACCCGCGGCGGACGGGACAGAACCCGTCGAAGGCGAAGGCGAAGGCAAAGCTGAAACCGCAGCCGCAGCCGCAGCCGCAGCCGACACCGCAGCGGCAGCCGAAGCCGAGACGGAACACGAGCGCGTCCCCGACGAGCCGGAGGAACTCGTCACCGACAAAGGCCTCCCCAAGCGCACCCCGAAGGTCACCGCACCCACCCAGGCACCGCGTCAGCGCAGTGGCTCCGTGGACGCCGAAGCACTCCGCCGCCGCCTCGGTGGCTTCCGCCGGGGGGCGGAGGCCGGTTACCGGGACGTAGAGGCGGAGATCGCCGAACAGACAGGCACCCACAAGGCGCCCGTCAGGGAATCCGCAGCATCCGAAGAAGCCACGGGGGGCACCGTCGAGGAGGCAAGCAGTTGACCGCGCCCAGTACCTTCGGACTGAGCCGTGAGGCCCGCAATCTTCACTTTCTGCTGACGAATCTCGTCGAGGAGGTGCCGGGCATCCGGTCGGTCGCCGTCGTCTCCTCCGACGGTCTGCTCCTGCTCTCCTCCGACGCCGACCGCAACGCGCAGGCGCGGGAGCCCCGTCAGGACAAACCGTCCGGCCCGCGCGGCTCCGCCGCCGACCTCGCCACCATCGTCTCCGGCATCGCCAGTCTCACTATCGGCGCCGCCAAGCTGATGGACTGCGGCCAGGTGAAGCACACCATGGTCGCGATGGACGAGGGCAGCCTGTTCGTGATGTCGATCAGCGACGGTTCGCTGCTCGGCGTGCACGGCGCCGCGGACTGCGACATGAGCGTCGTGGCGTACCACATGGCGCTGTTCGTGGGCCGGGCCGGCCACGTCCTGACGCCCGAACTCCGCAGCGAGCTGCGGCAATCCCTGGAGAACGAGTCGACGCCGACGGGGAGCACCCGATGAGCAGTACGCCGAAGGGTCTCCCCGTGCGCGGTGCCGACCGCAAGCCGGCGCGGGTGCGCCCCTACTCGCTCACCGGCGGCCGTACCCGCTTCGGGCACGTCCTCCTGGTGGAGACGTTCGTGGCCACCACCGCCGCGATCGAGGCCGCCGAGGAGCGCAGGGAACTGACGAACGGTTCCCTCCACAGCAGGGTCATGCCGGAGATGCGGGCCATCGTCGAACTGTGCCGCCGTATGCGCACGGTGGCGGAGATCGCCGCGCTGCTGAAGATGCCGCTCGGCGTGGTCCGGGTGCTCCTCAGCGACCTCGCGGACCAGGGAAAGATCCGGGTGTACGGAACAGGAACCGGTCACGGCACGGGTCGGCCGGACCGCGCTCTGCTGGAAAGGGTGCTGAGTGGACTCCGTCGTCTCTGACGCCGTTGGCGTCTCCCCGCTCCTCGAGGAAGAGGGGCCCGTACAGCCCTGGCAGACGGACCGCACCCGCGCCCCGATCGCCACGAAGATAGTCGTGGCGGGCGGCTTCGGCGTCGGCAAGACCACGCTCGTCACCGCCGTCTCGGAGATCACGCCCCTGCAGACCGAGGCGCTGATGACCGAGGCGAGCGAGGAGCACGACGACCTCACCGCCACGCCCGGCAAGCTGACCACCACCGTGGCCATGGACTTCGGCCGCCTCACACTCGACGACGACCTGGTGCTCTACCTGTTCGGCACGCCGGGCCAGCAGCGGTTCTGGTTCATGTGGGACGACCTGGTGCGCGGCGCGATCGGCGCGGTCGTGATGGCCGACACCCGCCGGCTGAAGGACTGCTTCCCGGCGCTCGACTACTTCGAGAGCTGCGGGATGCCGTACGTCGTGGCGGTCAACCACTTCGACGGCAGCGAGCGGTTCGAGCCCAAGGACGTGCGGGAGGCGTTGACGATCCCCGCGCACGTACCTGTCATGATCATGGACGCGCGCCGCAGGATATCCGTCATCGAGACCCTGCTGTCCGTCGTCGGCCACGCGCTGGACGTCACCCCCGAGTAGACCCGGGTAGAGGCGTGCAGACCCGAGTAGACCTGAGCAGCACCCCGAGTAGGAGAACACCACCCGTATGCGGAAGATACTCGTCGTCGGAGCCGGCCAGTCCGGACTCCAGATCGCCCTCGGACTCCAGTCGCGCGGGTACGAGGTCACCCTGATGTCCAACCGGACCGCGGACGAGATCCGTACCGGCCGGGTCATGTCGACGCAGTGCATGTTCCACACGGCACTCCAGCACGAGCGCGATCTCCAGCTGAACTTCTGGGAGTCCCAGGCCCCGAAGATCCAAGGACTCGGCGTCTCGGTCGCCGCCCCCGGCTCCTGGGGCGAGGGCCCCGCGGCCCGCGCGATCGACTGGGTGGGCACGCTCGACGGGTACGCGCAGTCGGTCGACCAGCGGGTGAAGATGGCCGGCTGGATGGAGACGTTCGCGCAGCGCGGCGGTCAGCTGGTCATCCACGGCGCGGCGGTCGGCGACCTCGACTACTTCTCCCGCGCCTACGACCTGGTGCTGGTGTCGGCGGGCAAGGGCGAGTTGGTCTCCATGTTCGCCCGGGACGCCGAGCGCTCCCCCTACAGCGAGCCGCAGCGCGCTCTCGCGGTGGCGTACGTCCACGGCTTGGGCCCGCGCCCGGAGCACCCGGAGTACGACGCGGTCCGCTGCAACCTGGTCCCCGGTGTCGGCGAGCTGTTCGTCATGCCGACGCTCACCACCTCCGGCCGCGCCGACATCCTCTTCTGGGAGGGCATACCCGGCGGCCCGCTCGACGTCTTCAACGGCGTCAAGGACCCGGCGGAGCACCTCTCCCTGACCCTGGAACTCATGGAGCGGTTCACGCCCTGGGAGCACGCGCGGGCCGCGAAGGTCGAACTGACGGATGCCGGTGGCACGCTGGCCGGCCGCTACGCGCCCACGGTCCGCAACCCCGTCGGCCGCCTCCCCGGCGGCGGACTGGTCCTGGGCGTCGCCGACGTCGTGGTCGCCAACGACCCGATCACCGGGCAGGGCTCCAACTCCGCGTCCAAGTGTGCGGCGGCGTACCTCGCGTCGATTCTCGAGCGCGAGGACAAGGAGTTCGACGAGGAGTGGATGCGGGCGACGTTCGACCGGTACTGGGACACCGCGCAGCACGTCACCAAGTGGACGAACGCGATGCTCGCGCCGCCGCCGGAGCATGTGCTGAACCTGATCGGGGCGGCGGGACAGCTCCCGCCGGTGGCTGATCGTTTCGCCAACGGGTTCGATGATCCTTCGGATTTTGAGAACTTCTTCTATGAGCCGGAGAAGACGGGGGCTTACCTCGCTTCGGTCACTGGGGCTTAGCCGCTGTAGAGGTTGGCTTGTCCGGACGTACGGCTCCCAGGATCGGGTACGACGCGATCGGGGAGATCTTGATCTTCTCGCCCGGTCTCGGGGCCTCGACCACCTCGCCCTCACCCATGTACATGGCCACGTGGGTGGCATCCGGGTGGTAGATCACCAGGTCACCCGGCCTCAGTTCGTCGAGCGGAATGCGCTCCAGCTGGGCCCACTGTTCCTGGCTGGTACGGGGGATCGGGGTCCCCGCGTGGGTCCAGGCCTGCGAGGTCAGCCCCGAGCAGTCGTACGTCTTCGGGCCCTCGGCGCCCCATTCGTACGGCTTCCCCAGCTGCCGTACGGCGTAGCGCAGCGCCCGGTCGCCCTGCGGGGACGGTTCGCGTTCGCTGCTCAGGGCGCCGGAGGTGATGAGCTTGTCCTGGGCCTTCGCGATGCCCTTCTCCTCGAACTCGGCCAGGGCGGTGAGCTGTTCGGCGGTGAGTGAGGCGAGTAGTTCCTCGACCTCCTTCAGGCGCTTGTGTACGGCGTCCCGCTCCTTCTTCTGGCGGGCGGCGAGGGTGAGTTGGCCGTCCAGGGCCTTGCGGGCCTCGCGGGCCAGATCGTCGGCCTTCTTCTCGCTGCCGGTGAGGCGGCCCACCGTCTCGGCGCGCTCGCGTGCCAACTGGCCGATCACATGGCCCTGGTCGAGGGCGTGCTGGGGGTCGCGGGCGAGGAGCAGGCGTACGTAGGGGGAGATGTCGGTGCTGTTCTGGTACTGCTGGCGGGCCAGCCGGCCGGCCGCTCCCCGGCTGTCGTGCAGGGAGAGCCGGGCGCGGGACAGCTCGGCGTCCAGGCGCCTGACCTCGGTGCGCCGCTTCTTCAGCTCTTCCTCGGTGGCGTTGTACGTCTCGGTGGCCTGCTCGGCCCCCTGGTACAGCCGCTGAAGGTCCGTCAGCAGCTCGGTGACGGACCGTCCGCCGGGTTCCGGGGGCTCGGGCACGGCCGCCGCGGGCAGGGGCGCGAGGACGGTTCCGGCCGCGATCGCCGCCGTACAGACGAGACGCAGAAGCCTTCCTGACACGTCATCACCTCCGGTGCGGGGCAGCCCTTCCGCTCCGCACCGCGAGCATGAGACGTGGGTGCCGGGTCCGCGCGCCGAGTGTGCGCGGTTCGGCGCAACGGGGTCACCCGTCGGTGGCGTCGGGCTTGCCGCCCGGCGTGCCGCCTGGCTGGGTGTCCGGCTTGGTGTCCGGTTTGGACCAGGGCCACTTGCGTCGGCCGGCCTGTCCGGTGGGGTCGTACTCGTACTTCCACCCCTGGTGGAGCCCGAGCCGCTTGCTGTGGGCGCGCGGGACCCGGCGGTAGACCAGCACGGTCGGCGGGCCGCCGGCGGCGTCCGGAACGGGGATGCGGTACGTCTTGGGCGGGTGCCCGGTGGCGCCCAGCAGGACGGGCAGGACCCGCCCGTCCATGGGGCCGCCCTCGAAGGGGGTGTCTTCGCTCTTCACGGCACCAGTGTCAGCCATCCACCGCGAGCGCCTCGACCAGCGTGGATGTCTGCGGGTCCCGCCGTGCCGTCACCGACAGGACCGCCACGAACTGCTCCACCAGCCAGTCCCGCAACTCGTCGGCGGGCGGCTGCTTGTTCTCGTCCAGCCAGATGAGGGAGGCCGCCTCCACCGCCGTGATCCACATCCGGACGGTCATCCGGAGGCGGGGGCCGGGGTCCGTGACCTCCAGGTGCCGCATGATGTGCTCGGCCGCGGCCCGCCGTACGCCGTCCACTGTGGCCGTCGTACGGGACGTCTCGACGACGCTGCCGCCCTGGAGCAGCGCGCTGAAGCCGGCGTCGTGCTCGTCGACGAAGGTGAGGTAGCGGTCCAGGGCGCGGGCGAGGCGGGGGAGGAGAGGGCCCTGGCGGGGTTCGTCGAAGCACTGCTGGAGTTCCTCGGCGGCGGACCGGAGAGCGGCCTCGTACAGCTGCTGCTTGCCGCCCGGGAAGTACCGGTACACGAGCGGCCGTGACACTCCGGCCGCCTCCGCCACGTCGTCGAGCGACACGTCCTCGGGCACCCGGTGCGCGAAGAGCGACAGCGCGGCGTCGAGCAGCTGACTGCGCCGCTCCTCGACGCTGAGGCGGCGGTAGGCGGGGGTGGGGGCGGAGGGGGTCATGACGGGCAGCGTAACCGGCATGCCTGGGCAGGTGAGCGGGCGAACCGGCCGGTACTCGGCCACCAGGACCTAGGCCAGCAGGACCTAGGCCAGCAGGACCTAGGCCAGCAGGCCGGAGGACCTCCACAGCCGTCGCCCGGCTCCCCGCAGCACCCCGATGTCGTCCAGGAAGTCCGTCAGCTTCTTCGCACCCGTCTGCATGACCTCCCGCCGATGCCCGCTCGCCTTCACCTGGGCCATGGCCTCCCGGCGGTCCAGCCCCACGTTCGGGTAGACCTCGGGGTTCACGAACGCCACCGAGAACACCCGCGCGAACTCGCCGGAGGTGATCCGGGTGAACTCCTGCGACCACTTCGGCGCCGTCAGCATCTGACGCCGCAGCTCCTCCCGGGCGTACCGCACATGGCGGGCCTCCTCGACCACGTGGATCCGGGTGACCCCGCGGATCAGGGTCTGCACCCGCTCGTCCGGGAAGGTCAGCCGCTGCATCCAGTCGAGGACCTCCTCGCCGAGCAGCGTGGCGGTGAAGGAACCCGGTGTGGTGGAGATGGTCTTGAACAGCCGGCCGAGGTGCTGGTGTGCCCGGCTCACCGGGTACCAGGGCGTCCCGCCCTGCGAGATCAGCCGGGCGAACATCTTGGAGTGGCGGCACTCGTCCTCGATCTCGGTGAGCGCGTACCGCACATGGGCGCTCGTCGCCGCCTTGTCGTAGACGTGCCGGACGAGCAGCTGCATCAGGATGAGCTCGAACCAGATGCCGAGCGAGGCGAGCGCGGCGGCCTCGTGCCGGGAGAGCAGGATCCGCTGCTCCTCGCTCATCCGCTGCCACATCGGGGTGTCGTACAGCGACACCAGCTCCGGCGGCCAGAACCACTTGCCCTCCTCGAAGGGCGCGTCCCAGTCCAGCTCCTTGTCCGGATCGAAGGAGTGCTTGGCCGAAGAGGCGAGCAGCCGCTCGGCCACCTGCTCGCGGTCCTTGAGCAGCCCGAGTGCGTCACGCAGCCCGTCGAGCGCGTCGGCTTCGGTCAGGGTCGTCATGGCTGATCCACCTAAGTCACCCGGGGTCACGTCATCGTCCGAGTCTTATGAGACTGCCTGTCAGCAAGCCCGTCAATCCCCCTTGCGCGACTTGTTGACGGCGCGTCCACGTCCCGCGTGCGGGCAGCAATGTTCTCCCTACGCCGAGCACCCCAGCCCTTCAGGGACCTCCCCGGCCACCGGCTCCGCCGCCCCCGAAACCGTCCCCGCGTCCGACCCCGCCGGGAACGACCTCCGCAGAGTGAAGGCGTACGGCGTCGGCCCGTTGGCCCGCAGGTGCAGCAGACGGGCCTCCGCCTCCGCGATGGTCGGGCGGTGGCCCGCCGGGACCCACCACAGGGCCGTCATCACCTCCGCCACGCGCTCGAACCACTCGTTGCGGCGGGACAGCATCTCGCGGTGGCGGCCCTGGTACATGAAGGCCGTCAGCGCGTTCGGGTCGCGCCACACCGTCAAGTTGATGATCAGCCAGTCGTCGTCGAAGACGCGGAGGTCCGTCGCGTCGCCGGAGTCGCTCTGCAGGCGCCAGACGTAGCCGTCGGCGGCCTCGGCGTCGGCGTTGACGGGGTCGAGGGCGTCGACGAAGGCCTTCAACTGCGGTGAGTCCAGCGGGGCCTTGAGCCGGGAGATGTTGACCTGGGCGAGTTCGAACGCGGCGGGTGTCGTCATGGAGCCGAACGATAGGTCGGGAGAGTGTCGATGGCCCAGAGCCTGTCTCATCAGATGGGCATTGTCCGTCTTTCACAGCCCGGTCACCGTCCGGGTGAGTACCTGTGCACCGTCGGCTTACGCCCCAGAAACCGTCTTCTGACCTGCGCGCCCGTAGCCTCACGGGGCATGACGGGGAACGTATCGACCACCCAGCGTTCGACCACCCACCGCTTGAGCGGAACAAGGTTGTCCGCCCTTCCGGGCTGGAACTCCATCCGCGGTCGCATGGCCATCGTCCTGGCCGTGCCGACCTGCCTGCTGCTCGCCCTCATCGGAATCGGCGCCGCCGACCGCGCCGCCGACTGGTCCGCCGCCCGCGAGACCGAGGGGCACGTCGGCGTCCTGCTGCGCGTGCAGGACCTGGTGCGCGAGGTACAGCGTGAACGCGGGCTGACCAGCGGGCTGTTGGGCGGGGCCGAGGAGTACCGGGACGACGTACGCACGCAGCGGGACCGCACCGACGCTGCCCGGGACGAGCTGCGGACGGCGCTGGACGACCGGCGCGCCGACCTGCCCGGCGCCACCGTCTCCGCTCTCGTCGCCGCCGAAGTGCCCCTCGCCGCCCTCAGCTCCGTCCGCGCGGACGTCGACGACGGCACCGCCGGCCGCACCCCCACCCTGACCGCCTACACCAAGGCCGTCACCGCTCTGATCGACGCGGAGTCGGCCGGCGCGCCCGATGGCGACAGCCGTGTCGCCCAAGGCGTGCGGGCACTTCAGTCGCTGGCGCGTGCCACCGAGGCCGTCGCCCTCGAACGCGGCTCCCTCAACGGCGTGTTCGCCGCCGGGCGCTTCCGTTCCGGCGAGTACCTCGACTTCACCGAGCTCCGCGCCACCCGGGTCGCCGCGCTCGGCCAGTTCCGCCAACTCGCAGGCAAAGGCCAGGAATCCGCGCTCGACGACGCCTTCGCGACCGCCGCCGCCCGCCGCGTCACCGGGTACGAGGACCAGGCCGAGCGCGGTGCCGACGGCTCCGCGCTCTCCGTCGCCCCGGCCCGCTGGTGGGCCGACATGACCACCCTCGTGGACGATCTGCATGGGGTGCAGAAGCAGGTCGGCGACGACGTGCGCGCCCGCGGCGAGGAGACGGGGGACGCGGCCACCCGGCAGCTTGTGGGCTTCCTCGCCCTCGGCGCGCTGATCCTCGCCGTGGCCACCGCGCTCGCCCTCTTCTCCGCCCGCTCCATCACCCGCCCCCTGGGCGCCCTGGCCGACGAGGCGGACGCGGTGGCCGGGGCGGGGCTGCCCGCCGCCGTGCGGCGCATCCAGGAGGCCGACCCCGACGCCCCGCTCCCGCCGGAGTTTGAGAAGCCCGAACTTCCTGGCGCCGCACGGGAGATCACCCGGCTGGCCGCCGCCCTGCGCAACGTCGAGCGGACCGCCGTCGACCTCGCCGCCGAACAGGCCGTGCTGCGCCGCAACAGCACCGAGTCCCTGACCAGCCTGGGCCGCCGCAACCAGGCGCTGCTCAACCGCCAGCTCGGCCTGATCACCACCCTGGAGAGCCAGGAACTCGACCCGGAGGCCCTCGCCGAGCTCTTTGAACTCGACCATCTGGCCACCCGGATGCGGCGCAACGCCGAGTCCCTGCTCGTACTGGCGGGCGCGGAGGCCCCGGCCCGGGTCTGGCGGGGCACGGTCGCCGTCCACGAGGTCGTGCAGTCGGCCGTCGCCGAGGTGGAGCAGTACCAGCGCGTCGCCGTCGCCGACGTCCAGCCCTGCCAGGTGCGCGGCCACTGCGTCGCCGAACTCTCCCATCTGCTCGCCGAGTTGGTGGAGAACGCCCTGATGTTCAGCCCGCCCAAACAGCCCGTCGAGGTCTACGGCTGGCAGGACGGCGCCGAGTACTGCCTCGCCGTCGTCGACCGGGGCATCGGCATGACCGCCGCCCGTATGGCCGAGGCCAACGCGCTGCTGTCCGGCCGCGGCTCCTTCCTCAAGGCCCCCACCCGCTTCCTCGGCCACCACGTCGTCGGCGCCCTGGCCGCCCGTCTCGGTGCCCACGTCGAACTCCGCCCGACCCAGGGTTCGGGGGTGACGGCGTACGTGGCCCTGCCGAGCGCGCTGGTCCAGGAGGTGTCGAGGGCGACGGCCACCCGCTGAGTGCCTAGGGCGCGTCAACCTCCGCTTCAGGGGCGGGACTTCAGCACCGCCTCCATCACCGCCCGGGCGATCGGCGCCGCGTCCCCGCCCCCGCTGATCTCCCCCCGGTCCGCCTCCGCGTCCTCCACCACCACCGCGACCGCCACCTTCGCCTCCATGTCACGCTCGCCCTGCGCCCAGGAGACGAACCAGGCGTACGGTGTGCCGGCGTTGCCGATGCCGTGCTGGGCGGTGCCGGTCTTGCCGCCGACGGTGGCGCCGGGGATGGCGGCGTTGGTGCCGGTGCCCTCCGTGACCACCTCCGTCATCAGCTCCTTCAGCCGGGCGGCGGTCGCCGGGTTCATCGCCTGCCGGACGGGAAGCGAGCCGGCCGTCGACACCGTGGCGCCGCCCGCCCGGATGATCCGCTCCACCAGGTACGGCTGCCGCAGCTGCCCGTTGTTGGCGACGGCCGCCGAGACCATCGCCATCTGCAGGGGCGTCGCCCGCGTGTTGTACTGCCCGATCGACGACAGCGCCAGCTGCGCCCTGTCCAGCGAGGAGTCGAAGGTGCTCTGCGCCACCGAGAAGGGAATCCTGAGCGCCGTGTCGTTGAAGCCGAAGGCCCGCGCGGTGGCCGCCATGTCGTCGACGCCCACGTCCACCCCGAGCTTCGCGAACACCGTGTTGCACGACCACTTGAACGCCTCCCGCACCGAGAGGTCCTCACAGCCGTCCGACGCGTTCGTCAGGCTCGTCGTCGTCCCGGGCAGCCGGTAGGGCACCGGCGAGTCGGTCGGCGCGTCGAGGTCCGTGACGACGCCCGCGTCCAGCGCCGCCGCCGCGGTCACCACCTTGAAGGTCGAGCCCGGCGGATACGTCTGCCGTACCGCCCGGTTCAGCATCGGCTTGTCCGCGTCGCCGTTCAGCCGCGCCCAGGACCGGCCCACCGTCGCGTCGTTCCCGGAGAGCGCCGCCGGGTTGTACGACGGCGTCGACACCAGCGCCAGGATCCGCCCGCTCGACGGCTCGATCGCGGCCACCGCGCCCTTGCGCCCGCGCAGTCCGTCGTACGCCGCCTGCTGCGCGGCCCGGTCGAGGGTGGTCACCACGTCACCGCCCAAGGGCCGGGAGCGCGTGAAGTCGTTCCACAGCGGGAACCCCGACAGCATCGGATCCGTGCCGGACAGGACGTCGTCCTCGGAGTGCTCAAGGAAGGTCGTCCCGTACTCCTGCGAGGCGAAGCCGGTGACGGGCGCGTACAACGGCCCGTCCTCGTACGTCCGTTCATAGCGGAGCTGCTCGCGGGTGTCCCGGGAGCCGGTCACCGGTGCCCCGCCGACCAGGATGTCGCCGCGCGGCTGGCCGTAGCGGGCGATGCTGTTGCGGCGGTTGGCCGGGTTGTCGTCGTAGGAGCCGGCCTGGACGACCTGGATGCGGGTGGCGTTCACGAGGAGCGCCACGAGCAGCAGGGCGCAGAAGCAGGCGGCGTGCCGGATGTGGCGGGTCACGGACCCACCTCCCCGTCGTACTGGCTGCGGGCCGAGTCGCTCACCCGGATCAGCAGCGCCACGATCGCCCAGTTGGTGACGACCGACGAACCGCCCTGGGCGAGGAACGGCATCGCCATGCCGGTCAGCGGGATCAGGCCCGTCACCCCGCCCGCGATCACGAACACCTGGAGCGCCACGATCGAGGAGAGCCCGACCGCGAGCAGCCGCCCGAAGGGGTCGCGCAGGGCGAGGCCGGCCCGGTAACCGCGTTCCACGAGAAGGGCGTAGAGGAGGAAGATCGCCAAGAGGCCCGCCAGTCCCAGCTCCTCGCCCGCGGTGGCCAGGATGAAGTCCGACTTGGCCGCGAAGCCGATGAGGATGGAGTGGCCGAGACCGAGGCCCGTGCCGAGCATGCCGCCGGCCGCGAAGGAGAAGAGCGACTGGGCCAGCTGGTTCGGACCCTGGCCCGCCTCGATCGACGCGAACGGATGCAGCCAGTCCTCGACCCTGCTGTGCACGTGCGGCTCCAGCCAGCCCACCGCGACCGCGCCCAGCGAGGCCAGCAGCAGGCCGACGGCGATCCAGCCGGTGCGGCCGGTGGCGACGTACAACAGGACGACGAACAGGCCGAAGAACAGCAGCGAGGTACCGAGATCCCGCTCCAGGACCAGCACGCCCACGCTCAGCAGCCAGACGGCGACGATCGGGCCGAGCACCCGGCCGGTGGGCAACTGGAGCCGCCAGACACGGCGTCCGGCGTACGCCAGCGCGTTGCGGTTGGCCGCCAGGTACGCGGCGAAGAACACCGCGAGCAGCACCTTCGCGAACTCGCCCGGCTGGATGGAGAACCCGGCGACCCGGATCCAGATGCGGGCGCCGTTCACGGACGGGAAGAAGATCGGCAGGATCAGCAGGGCCATCGCGGCCGCGACGGACACGTAGGCGTAGCGCTGGAGGACGCGGTGGTCGCGCAGGAGCAGCACGACCACGATGAAGAGGGCGACCCCGAGCGTGGACCACACGAGTTGGGTGGGTGCCGCCCGGTCGCCGGGCGTCTCCAGGTCGAGCCGGTAGATCAGGACCAGGCCCACGCCGTTGAGCAGGACGCCGATCGGCAGCAGCAGGGGATCGGCGTACGGGGCGCGCAGGCGTACCGCGATGTGCGCGAGCAGCGCCAGCACGCCGAGCCCGGCGCCGTATCCCGCGGCGCCGGGCGGAACGGTGCCGTTCTTGGCGAGGCCGACGTCGCAGTAGCCGTACACGGACAGCAGCACGGCGAGGACGATGAGGGCCAGTTCGATGCCACGGCGCCGGGGGAGGCGTACGGCGGGAGCGGGCGCGTCCGCCTCTACGACGGTGGTGCCGGCGTTGGTCATGTCCGGAACCTACCCAAATAGGGCGTCTTGTTCGCCTCCTTCATCAGCACCAGCGGGGCGCGGGCCCGATGTTGTCGATGAAGCGGGCCGGCCCCCAGGCCCAGGTGCCGTCCGCGATCTGGTACCAGAGGGGGTTTCCGTGCACCGACGGGCCTCCGACCTTGCAGAAGATGTTCAGGATCTCCCCGCGACTGGCGTACCGGATGACCTGCGAGCCGCGGGTCGGGGCGCTGCGCAGGGCCAGCGAGTCGGTGGTGACGACGCCCTGGTAGAAGCGCTGGTCGTTGTTCTGGTGCTGCCCGCCCCACTGGTTGGTCTGGTTCTGGCCCGAGTCGTTGTTGTTCTGGCTCTGCCCGCCCCACTCGTTGTTCTGGTTCTGGCCCGAGTCGTTGTTGCTCTGGCTCTGCCCCGACCCGTCATTGCCCGGGGTCTGCCCCCAGTCGTCGTTCGCGACGGCGGGTGTGACGGTGGCGGCAGTGGCGAGGAGGGCGCCGGCGGCGACGGCTATGGCGCAGCGGGATCGCAGGGACATGGGGGTACCTCCATGAATGGGGGTGAAGCTGACTAATCGCCACATTAG
The DNA here is from genome assembly GCF_059026085.1 of Streptomyces sp. a15. Taxonomy (NCBI): domain Bacteria; kingdom Bacillati; phylum Actinomycetota; class Actinomycetes; order Kitasatosporales; family Streptomycetaceae; genus Streptomyces; species Streptomyces sp. A15. The sequence continues at coordinate 22,602 of NZ_JBWLKM010000089.1, forward strand.
GAGGGGGTGCCTGCTGTCGCCCGTCACGCTGGTCCATAGGAGCGCGGAGCGCTCCCCAGGGGCGCGGGGCTGTGACATTGTGCGGCTCCGCCGCGTGGGCGCGATCAACCCCCACAACCCGCAGTCGGCGAACAATCGGTACTCCCGAGCTCTCCCCCGAACCCGCCCCCTAACGCAACGTCAGCGTCGCAACAGCCCCACCGTCCGCCGCATTGCCAAAGACAAGCCGCGCCCCCAAAACCTCCGCCTGCCCCAACGCGATGGTCAACCCCAACCCGTGCCCCTTGGAAACCCCCTCCGTACGGAACCGCTGCGGCCCATGCTCGACCAGATACTCCGGATACCCGTCCCCGTGATCCCGCACCGTCACCACAGGCCCGTCCACCGTCAACACCACCGGCCCCCGCCCATGCCGATGCGCGTTCGCGACAAGATTCCCCAGCACCCGCTCCAGCCGCCGCCGATCCGTCTCCACGGCAACATCCCGTACGACGACGACCTCCGTGTCCGTCCCCGACGCCCGCACCACCCGCTCGGCCAGCGCGGCCAACGGCTCCCGCTCCAGCTCCAGCCGCTCCCGCCCGGTGTCGAGGCGGGAGATCTCCAGCAGGTCCTCGGTGAGTGTGCGCAGCGCCGCCACCCGGTCCCGGACCAGCTCGGTCGGCCGGCTCGCCGGCAGCAGCTCGGCCGCCGCGTGCAGGCCGGTCAGCGGGGTGCGCAGCTCGTGGGCCACGTCAGCGGTGAACCGCTGCTCGGCGAGGAGCTTGCCCTGGAGGGACGCGGCCATGGAGTCGAGCGCGGCGGAGACCGCGGCCACTTCGTCCTCGGGGCGCGTCGGATCCTTCGTACGGGGGTCGTCGACGCGGGCGTCCAGGTCGCCCGCGGTGATCCGCCGGGCGACCTGCGCGGTGGTGTGCAGCCGCCGCGTCACGCGGGTGACGGCGAACGCGCCGACCAGCAGCGTCGCCCCGATCGCCAGCGCCGACGACCACACGATCGCCCGGTCGAGGCCGTCGATGGTCCGCTCGCCCTGGGAGTAGTCGACCTCCACGGCCAGCGCCCGGCCGCCGTCGACCGGCCCCGCCGCCCACATCGTGGGGCGCCCGCGATGCTCGCCGACCATCGTGCCGCGCTCCCCGGCCGCGGCCAGCTCCCGCAGCGGCTCGGGCAGACCCGGGGGATCGACGCCGACACCCCGCGCCGGCGAGTCCCCGGCCTCGAACGCCGCCGTGGCCTCCGTCAGCCGGTCCAGCGCGAGGTCACGGGCCTGGCCGACGGTCTGGTTCGTCACCGACACGTGCACGAGGACGCCGAGCAGCGCGGCCAGCGCGCAGCACATCACGGTGATGAAGACGGCGGCCTTCACGGCGAGCGTGCCGGCCCAGCGGGGGAGCGCGAACCTCATCGGCCACTCGCGGACGGCGAGACGGACGACGAGGCGGAAGGAGAGGCGGAGGGGGAGACGGACGGGGAAGCGGACGGCTGCGGCGTCTTCGTGTGCGAGCCGCTCCGCAGCATCTCGTCGTGGGTGAGCAGCATCGCCCTCTGCTGCGGGTCCCAGGTCCACTGGAGCCGGTACTCGTACCCCGCCACCTCGGACGGCGAGCGGATGATCACGGACCGCCCGGCCAGCTCGACCCCGCTCACGGCGTCCTCCCAGGCCATGACCTTCACGAGCCGGTGCTTGTCGACCGTGTAGACGCGAACGGCCGTCAGCTTCTCGGGCAGCTGCCTGAAGCCCAGTGTCAGTTCCTCGCGCCCGTCGCCGGTCAGGTCGCGGTAGTACGGCTGGAGGACGGGGCACCCGCCCTTCCCCGCGCCCTCGTCGCAGTCGGCCATCCGGAGGGAGGTCTCGTGGTACGGCGCACCGGAGCCGTAGTCGCCCGGACTCGCCGCGATCTCCTTCCGCACGATCGCGACCGGGTCCGCCTCGCGGATGTCGTCGCCGGGTACGGCGACGCCCTTGACGACCTCGGTGTTCACCTCGCCGATGACGAAGGCCGGACTCGACACCGGCGGCAGGCTCGGCCACAGCCGCTCCGGGCTGATCGCGGTCGAGGTCGGGCCCGCGCCGTGCAGCCCGCCCGCGTCGCCGCAGCCCGCGAGCGCCGCCAGGGCCGCCGACAGCAGGGCGACGGTGGCGGCGGCGCGGAGCGGGGTGGGGGGCACGCGGTACACCCTATTCGGCGGGAAGTCCTTTTTGCGCGCTGGTCGGACCTGCCCGCGCACGGCCGCGAAGAAACGATTACTCGGCGAGCTCCTCCAGCAGCCGTGCCGTCGGCAGCCCCGCTTGCAGGTACTCGACGAACAGCTCGTTGTGCAGGGCCCAGGGCGAGCGGCGGGACCGGATCAGCCGGATCGCCTCCTCCGTGGAGTGTCCCCGGCGGACCAGGGCGTGCGCGACGACCAGCCCCGAGCGGTTGTAGCCGTGGTAACAGCGGACGAGGACCTTGCGGCCCTCGTCCAGCGCGTCGCACGCGGCCCGTGCCAGCCGTATCACGCCCGCCAGTTGCGTGCCGTCCAGCGGTCCGTCGGGAATCGGCCACACATGGTGCTCGACGCCCGCGTCCGGACCGTGCCCCGGCAGCCTCAACAACGTCTGTACGAGATCGAACTCGTCCCGCACGACGGCGAACCCGACCTGCCCGGAGCGGGCCCTGAACTCGTGCCCGCCCATCCACAGCCCGGGCACGACCTCGTTCCACGCATCCTCCGGAGCGGGCACGTCGGCCTGCTTCCTGCGCGTCCGCAACGGCGCCTCCCCAAGCCCCCGCCAACTCACCCATAGGTACCCGGGTCAACACCCCTTCAAAGGTGACCGGCAAAGCCAACCGGCTTCTTGCCCCTGGAGCACCCGGCCTGTTCCCATGGTCGTGGGGTGATGGTGCATGAGCGGACTGCGCGTCGTGCCGACCTGGCGCCACGGCCAGGAGCGGCTGTACGTCTGCCTCACGGATGGCAGGAACATCGCCTGGTACGACCGTGAGGCATCCCGGGTCAACCTGCTGAGCGAGGACCGCAGACAGGACGTCCTCGACGCCCTCGGGCCCTTCCTGACCGGACCGGTGGCCGTCGGCCCGCCCCCGGTGCCGACCCCCGCGGAGCTGGCCCGGCTGTCCCTCCACCCGGACGACGACCTGGCACCCAACCGCCCCGGCGAGGCGCTCCAGATCGCCCTGGACCGGGACCCCGGTCCCGCCCGCCGGCTCCGCCCCGACCCCCGCCGCCGGGCCCTCGCGGCCGAGCAGGCGGTGGGGGAGGCACTGGACCGGCTCGACGGCGCCGGCTGGCACACCCTGCACTCGGTCCCGCTGCCCGGCGGCGACCGCGTCCACCACCTGCTGATCGGCCCCGGCGGGCTCTTCGCGGTGCACACCCTGTACGCCCGCAAGCAGCGCGTCACGGTGGCCGACCCCATGGTCACGCTGGGCCGCCGCGAACCCCGCCCGCTGCTGCGCCGCGTCCGCGCCGACGCCGACCGCGCCTCCTACGCCCTGACCGCCGAGGTCCACCCGGTCCTGGCCCTCGTCGGCCCCGGCGACGTCCAGGTCACCGCCCCGCCGCGCGAGGCCCGGATCGTGACGGACACGGACGTCGAGGGTCTGGCCAGGCTCGGCGGCGTCCTCAAACCGGCGGACGTGGAGGCGCTGCACGCGATGGCGCGGGACCGGCAGACGTGGGTACGGGTGTGACCCCTGACCCGGGAGCCGACCCCTCACGGCTGAGGTTGACGTGACCCCCGGCAGAGGTGCTCAGGGCAGCGATCCCGCCGCGTCCGCGTCGAGGAGCGGGGCCAGCAGATCGCCGTAGTCCTGCACGCGCGGCGCGATGTCCGGCGCCTGGAACGCCAGTTGGTCGGGCGCCCCGCACTCCTCGACCTCGACCCAGGTCACCGGCGCCGACACGAACGGCCGCGCCCGGGCCCGCAGGGTGTAGGGCGTGGCCGTGGTCTTGCGTGCGGCGTTCTGGCTCCAGTCGACGAACACCTTCCCGGGCCGCAGGCTCCGCGTCATACGGTGTACGACCAGCCGGGGCATCGCCTTCTCCGCCTCGACGGCCAGCTGTTTGGCGTAGTCGGAGGCGGCGTCGGAGGAGACCGGCCGCAGGGCCGCCAGCAGGTGCAGCCCCTTCGAGCCGGCGGTCTTCGCGTACGCCTCGATGCCGTCCGCCGCGAGCCGTTCGCGCAGCCAGAGGGCGACCTCGCAGCACTCGACGATGCTCGCCGGCGTCCCGGGGTCGAGGTCGAAGACCAGCCGGTCGGCCTCGCCGGGCGCGTCGACGACCCACTGGTGGGTGTGGAACTCGGTGACCAGGTTCGCCGCCCACATCAGGCTCGGCAGGTCCTGCACCAGCACCATCCGGGCCGGCCCCTCCGACCTGGGGACCTCGGCGGTGGTGACCCAGTCGGGCGTACCGGGTGGCACGTTCTTGGCGAAGAAGACCTGCCCGTCGGGGCCGTCCGGGTAGCGCAGGAAGGACACGGGCCGATCCCGCAGATGAGGCAGCAGGACCTCGGCGGTGGTCGCGTAGTAGTGCAGCACCTCACCCTTGGTGAACCCGGTCGCGGGATACAGCACCTTCTCCAGGTTGCTGAGCGCGAGCCTTCGCCCCTCCACCTCTGTGATCGGCGTCATACGATGAGAATCCCAGAGATTCCGTAGTAAAGACTTACAAGTCCCCGCAAACCGATCGAAAGGGTGCTGCACGTGCGATCCATATGGAACGGCGCCATCTCGTTCGGCCTGGTCAGCATCCCGATCAAGCTGGTGAACGCCACCGAGAGCCACTCGATCTCCTTCCGCCAGATCCATACGGAGGACATGGGCCGCATCCGCTACCGCAAGGTCTGCGAGCTGGAGGACCGCGAGGTCAGCACGGCGGAGATCGGCAAGGGCTACGAGGACGCGGACGGCACGATCATCCCGATCACGGACGACGACCTCGCCCACCTGCCGCTCCCCACGGCCAAGACCATCGAGATCGTCGCGTTCGTTCCGGCCGACCGGATCGACCCGCTCCAGATGGACGCCGCGTACTACCTCGCGGCGGGCGGCGTCCCGGCCGCCAAGCCGTACACCCTGCTGCGCGAGGCCCTCAAGCGCAGCCAGAAGGTCGCCATCGCCAAGTTCGCGCTCCGCGGCCGCGAACGCCTCGGCATGCTGCGCGTGGTGGGCGACGCCATCGCCCTGCACGGCCTCCTCTGGCCGGACGAGGTCCGCGCCCCCGAGGGCCTCGCCCCCGACACCAATGTCACCGTCAACGACAAGGAACTCGACCTCGCCGACGCCCTGATGGACACCCTCGGCGAGATCGACCTCGAAGACCTCCACGACGAGTACCGCGAGGCCCTGGAGGAGGTCGTCGCCGCGAAGGCCGCCGGCGAGGCCCCGCCCGAGGCCCCCGAACCGGCGAAGACCGGCAAGGTCCTCGACCTGATGGCGGCGCTGGAGAAGAGCGTGAAGGCGGCGAAGGAGTCGCGCGGCGAGGAGGGCGAGGCCGAGGCCGAGGTCAGACAGATGCCGGCCCGGAAGTCGGCGCGGGCGACCCCCAAGCAGGCGGGCGGCAAGAAGTCCACGTCCACGGCGAAGAAGACGCCCGCGAAGAAGACGACGACCAAGACGGCCAAGTCGACGCAGGGCACGAAGAAGACGACGACGGCGAAGAGCCCGGCAACGAAGAAGACAGCGGCGAAGAAAACGGCAGCAAAGAAAACGACGTCACGCAAACGCACGGCGTGACGTGCCGTTGCCGGCGCTGCGGGGCCGGCCTGCGGCTCCTGTCGTAGGTGCACGCAGCCCCCGCCGCCCCCCGCGGCTCCGCCGCACCCCTGACACGCCACCCCCAGCGCCCTACGCCCCCCGCCCCACCCTCCGCAAAGCCAGCACCGCGTTGTGCCCCCCGAACCCGAACGAGTTGCTCAACGCCAGGTCCCCGTCCTCCGGCAGCGCTCGCGGAGCGCCGGTCACCACGTCCAGTCCGATCGCCTCGTCCACCTCCGCGCACCCCACGGTCGGCGGCACCACCCCGTGATGCAGCGTCAGTACCGTGGCCAGCGCTTCGACACCGCCCGCGGCTCCCTGCAGATGCCCGAGGTGCCCCTTGAGCGCGGTGACCGGCACGGACCGTGTCCCGAGCACCGCCCGCACCGCGCCCGCCTCGGCGAGATCGCCGTCGACCGTGGCCGTCGCGTGCGCGTTGACATGGACGACGTCGACGACACGGCCCCCGGCATCCCGCAGCGCCCGCCGCAGCGCGAGCGCGACCCCGCTGCCGGAGGGATCGGGCGCGGCCATGTGATGCGCGTCGGCGGACAGCCCCCACCCGGCGGCCTCGCAGTAGATCCGCGCCCCGCGGGCCAGCGCGTGCTCCTCGGCCTCGAGTAGGAGCACCCCGGCACCCTCCCCGTTGACGAACCCGTCCCGGTCCTTGGCGAACGGCCGGGACGGCGAGGCCCCGTCCACGAGCCCCCGCGTCGACAGTGCCCGCATCGCCGCGAAGGACGCCATGATCGCCGGGGTGACGACGGCTTCCGCCCCGCCCGCGAGGGAGACGTCGACATGGCCGTACCGTATGCGGTCGACGGCCTGGCCGATCGCCTCGGTGCCGGACGCGCACGCGGCCGTCACGGTGCGGGCCTCGCCGGTGATGTGCAGGTCGAGCGAGACCTGGGAGGCGGCCTGCGAGGGCACGGTCATCGGTGTGGTGAGCGGCGAGACGGCGCGCGGCCCCTTGTCCCGCAGCGCGCGGTCACCGCCGACGAGCACGGACGCGTCCCCGAGGATCGCGCCGAGACTCACCCCCACCCGCTCGGGATCGAGCCCGCTCTCCCGCGTGCCGCCCGCCACGAACCCGGCGTCGGCCCAGGCCTCCCGCGCGGCGAGCACGGCGAACTGGGCGGCCCGGTTCATCCGCCGGGCCACCGGCCGGGGCAGCAGCCCGGCCGGATCGACGGGCACGGTTCCGGCCACCCGCACCGGCAGCCCGTCGAACTCGGCGTCCGTCAACTCCCGTATCCCGTGCCGCCCTTCGAGCAGCCCCCGCCACAGCTCGCCGACCCCGACGCCCAGCGGCGTGACGGCGCCGAGCCCGGTGACGACGACCCGCCGCGGCATGTCCGTGCGCACAGAGGTCATGGTTGAAAGGTAAACCGAGCCCGGCGCTCAACTGCCGCAAAAGGGACGGTTGTTCAACGTGCGCCTCCTCACGCCCCAACCCTCCCCCGCTCACCCACCGAACTCTCACCCGCATGTTTCCGGAATTTAACGCAAGACCCCTTGGTGGATCCCTTTCTACGCGCGTAACTTGAGCCGACTCCCCACGGGCAATGGTTCAAGCTCCGTCCTCGGACGGCGCGTTGATGTCCGTACGTACACGAGGTACGTACGCGAGGTACGAGGAGACCGCCAGCGTGTCCAGACCCGCAGGAAGCAGACCCCGCGCGCGCCGCGCCGCCTACCCGATCATCTCCGTGGGCGCGGCGGGCGCACTCGCCTTCACCGCCCTCCCCGCCGCGTTCGCCGCACCGTCGGCCACCGCCGTGATCGCCGAGGTGTACGGCGGCGGAGGCAACTCGGGGGCGACCCTGACCCGTGACTTCGTCGAGCTCGCCAACGCAGGCGCCGCGGCCTACGACCTGTCGGGCTACAGCGTGCAGTACCTGCCAGGATCGCCGTCCGCCACCTCCCAGTGGCAGGTGACCGCACTCACCGGCGCCCTCGCCCCCGGCGCCCGCTACCTCGTCGCCGAGGCCGCCGGCACCGGCGGTACGACGGCACTCCCCACCGCCGACGCCACCGGCTCCATCGCGATGAGCGCCACCTCCGGCACCATCGCCCTGGTCTCCGGCACCACCGCCCTGGCCTGCAAGACCGCCGCGGACTGCGCGGCCGACCCCCGGATCATCGACCTGGCGGGCTACGGCAGCGCGCTCGTCCGCGAGGGCGGCGGCCCGGCCACCGGCGCCTCCAACACGGCCTCCGTCGCGAGGGCCGCGGCCCTCGCCGACACTGACGACAACGCCGCGGACTTCACCGCCGGCACCCCGTCACCGGTCAACTCGGCGGGCGAGACGCCCGGTTCGGGCGACGGAGGCGGCGGCGACGGCGGCGGTTCCACCGACCCCGGCACGGTCCGCGTCCACGACATCCAGGGCACCACGCGCGTCTCCCCGTACGCCGGACAGACGGTCACCCGCGTGCCGGGCATCGTCACCGGCGTCCGTACGAGCGGCTCGAAGGGCTACTGGATCCAGGACCCGCAGGCCGACACCGACCCGCGCACCAGCGAGGGCGTCCTCGTCTACACCGGCTCGGCGACGCCCACCGTGGCGGTCGGCGACTCGGTCCTCGTCACCGGCAAGGTCACCGAGTACTACCCGAGCAGCACCACCCAGTCGCTCACCGAGATCACGGCCCCCACCACCACCGTCCTCTCCAGCGGCAACGCGCTCCCCGGCGCCGCCACGCTGGACGCCACGACGGTCCCCGAGGCGTACATACCGACCGCGGCCGGCGGCAGCATCGACACCCTCCCGCTCGAACCGGCCGCCTACGCCCAGGACTTCTACGAGTCCCTGGAAGGCATGCGGGCCACGCTCGCCGACGCGCGCGTCGTGGGCGCGACCGACGCGTACGACGAGCTGTGGGTCACGGTGAAGCCCGAGGAGAGCACGACGGCCCGCGGCGGCGCCCTCTACTCCTCCTACGACCAGCCCAACACGGGCCGCATGAAGGTCGCGTCTCTGGACACCACCACCGCCTTCCCCGCGGCGGACGTCGGCGACGAACTCTCCGGCACGACCACCGGCCCCCTCGACTACTCCACCTACGGCGGCTACATCCTCCAGGCCACCCAGCTCGGCACCCTGGTGGACAACGGCCTGAAGCAGGAAGTGACCCGTCGCCACAAGGGCGGCGAGCTCGCGGTCGCCACGTACAACGTCGAGAACCTCGACGCACTCGACGACCAGCAGAAGTTCGACCGCCTCGCCGAGGGCGTCGCGGTCAACCTCAAGTCGCCCGACATCGTGGCCCTGGAGGAGATCCAGGACGACAACGGCGCCGTGAACGACGGCACCGTCACCGCCGAGGCCACCCTGACCAGGTTCACCGACGCCATCCGCGCGGCCGGCGGCCCGCGCTACTCCTGGCGCTACGTCGCCCCGGAGAACAACCAGGACGGCGGCGAACCCGGCGGCAACATCCGCCAGGTCTTCCTCTACAACGCCAAGCGCGTCTCCTTCACGGACCGCGCGGGCGGCGACGCCACGACCGCGACGAGCGTGGTGAAGACGAGAAAGGGCGCCCGGCTCACGTACTCCCCGGGCCGCATCGCCCCGACCAGCGACGCCTGGGACAACAGCCGCAAGCCGTGGGTCGGCGAGTTCACCTTCCAGGGCGAGCCGGTCTTCGTCATCGCCAACCACTTCACGTCCAAGGGCGGCGACCAGCCCCTCCACGGCCGCTACCAGCCGCCGGCCCGCAGCTCGGAGACCCAGCGCGCCGCCCAGGCGACGGAGGTCAACACCTTCGTCAAGTCCCTCCTGGCGGCGGACAAGAACGCCAAGGCGGTGGTCCTGGGCGACCTCAACGACTACGAGTTCTCCCGGACGATGACCACGCTCACGGCCGGAAAGGTCCTGACCCCCCTGATCAGCACCCTCCCCGCCAACGAGCGCTACACCTACGTCTACGACGGCAACTCCCAGACCCTGGACCACATCCTGACGAGTCCGGCCGTCACGTCGTACGACTACGACGTCGTTCACATCAACGCGGAGTTCGCGGACCAGGCGAGCGACCACGACCCGCAGATCGTGCGGATCGATGTGGCGAGGTGCGGCAGGCACTGAGCGGCACATGCTGAGGGGGCGGGACGACGTACGGCCGTCCCGCCCCCCTGGTGATTGGAACCGGTGTCAGACACTCCATGCCGTTAGAGGTCAAGCGGCTTGGAGGTGTGCGTGGTGCGACCATGCGGTCGCTTCGTC
>NZ_JBWLKM010000090.1:0-32133 GCF_059026085.1 Streptomyces sp. a15
CAGAGGAGAGATTCATACCTGACTCAACGGTCACGGACGCCTCAGGTTCCACAAACAGAATCACGAGACACTAGCTGTGTCGGCGCAGTGACCGCTCGGTCGGTCAGATCGCCAAGGACTTCGATCTGACCGAGACCGCGGTGCGGCTGTGGGTCAGCCAGGCCGAGGTCGACGCGGACGAACGCGACGGGCTGTCCAGCAGCGAACGCGAGGAACTGGCCGCGCTGCGGCGGGAGAACCGCCGCCTGCGCGAGGACGTCGACATCCTCAAGCGAGCCACCTTAGATTCAACTGGTCAAGGCAACACTCTCGGCTGGTGTGCGGAATCCCAGGCACTTGCGTGGACGGTTGTTGAGCTTCGTCGCGATGGCGTCAAGGTCGTCCTGACTGAACGTCGACGGGTTTGTGCCTTTGGGCAGGTACTGCCGGAGCAGTTTGTTGGTGTTCTCGTTGGTGCCACGTTGCCAGGGGCTGCGCGGGCTGCGAAGAACACGTCGACACCGGTGTCTGCGGTGAACCGCTTGTGAACTGCCAGTTCCATGCCGCGATCCCAGGTCAGCGTGCCGTGTAGGCGGGAGTCCATACGTTCGTAGGTCTCGGCGAGAGCGGAAACGACCACGGTGGTGTGGCGGCCGGCGAGTTCCACGACAGTGAGGAACCATGACTTCCGGTCGACCAGCGTGGCGACCTGGCTGTTGTTCGAGCCGATCACCAGATCGCCTTCCAGGTGCCCGGATTCGCTGCGGTCCTCCGCCGCCCGGGGCCGCTCCTCGATCGGTCGGGCATCGGTGATCTGTGAGCGCCACTGGCCTGTTACCGTGTGGCGCTTGTCCTTGCGGATCGGGCGGCCAGTTCGAAGGCGCTTGCACAACTCGCGGGGGACAACTTTCCAGCGGGTGGTGTAGACCGACCGGTAGATCGTCTCGTGGCTGATCCGCATCGCCGGGTCGGCACCGTGATTCAGACGGAGGTGTCCGACGATCTGTTCGGGCGACCACTCCTCCTTCAGCAGGGTCAGCACCGTCTGCCTCAACGCGGGCCTGCGGGCGAGTAGGCACTGCTTCGGGCGCCGGGCGCGGTCAAGTGCGCGTTCCTGCACTGCGAGCGCCCGGTAGACGTCGCGTCCTCCGTTGTTGCTGACTTCACGGCTAATCGTCGACACCGCACGCCCCAGCAGGCCGGCGATGGTCCGGTAGGACTCACCCGCATGAAGCCGGCGCGAGATCTCCTCCCGCTCACCCATGGTCAAGCTTCCGGCCCGCGCCTTGCGGGATCCGGGAGCGATCCCTCCGTGGTGCTTGAGGACAGTGGTGACGGTGCACCCGTTCATCGAGGCGGAGAAGCAGAGCGGCCACAACACCAAGCGGGCGTGTGAACTGCTGAAGGTCTCCCGCACGGCCTTCTACGCCCGCCGCACCGCCAAGCCCGGTCCGCGGGCGGTCCGTGACACCGAGCTGACCGAACAGATCACGGCCGTGCACGAACGCTCGCGCGACACCTATGGTGCCCCGCGCGTCCACGCCGTGTGTCGGCGTACACCTGAACGTGGCTCTGGCAAGATTTTCGTAGGCGGAGATCATCTCGGGGTGAGGGCCAGCCGGTCCGCGTCACGGCGCCGAAGGTGGGCGATCAGTACGACGCGGTGGCGGAGAAGTGGGACGCCGGCGCGTCCGGCCATGAGGCGTTTCTGGAGTTTCACGTCGGTGATACGGCCTTCGTTGACGCCGGAGTTGTAGCGGGATTTGATTCCGTTGATGACCGCGGGCTGGTCTTCGCGCAGGGCTTTCGCCATGCCGGCGAGTGGCGGCAGCCCGCTGCCGGTGAGCTGGTCGAACCGCCGCACCACGACGGGCGACGTGACACCACCACCGCGTCGCGAGCCGTCCGCGGGCGGCCACGTCGGGCCACTGCAGGCCTTGTTGAACCGGGCCGCGGCCACCCGAGTTGATGTCGGGCGGCGGCCGCTGTCGGTCTATGACGAACTGACCGGCAACCGGCCCTTCACCACCAACTCCCCGACGAAGGAGTCATCGTGAGCGAGCTGACCGGCAACCGCATCCGCACCACGGCCGGCAAGCTCGGCCTGCCCCACCTGGCGGAAACCATCAACGAGTACACCCACCGGGCCGACGAGGCGAAGATGGGCTACCTCGACTTCCTCGACCTGGTCCTGTCCGAGGAACTGGCCGTCCGCGACGACCGCCGCTTCCGCCAGGGCCTGCGGCTGTCCAAGCTGCCGCACGACAAGACGCTCGACGAGTACGACTTCTCGTTCCAGCCCGAACTCGACCCGCGCAAAGTCAAAGACCTCGCCAGCCTCTCCTTCGCCTCGACGGCAAGGCAAACGCCGCCATGCTGGGACCGCCGGGAGTGGGCAAGACACATATCGCCGTCGCTCTCGCGGTCGCCGCCTGCAGAGCCGGCTACTCGATCTACTTCACCAGCCTCGACGACATGGTCCGCAACCTGAAGGCCGCCGAGACGGCCGGACGGCTGGTCAACAAACTCGGCACCTACCTGCGGCCCAGCGTCCTCGTGGTCGACGACGTGGGCTACCAATCCCCCGAACGCGCCGAGGCAAACCTGGTCTTCCAGGTCATCTCCAAGCGTTACGAGAAGGGCTCCATCATCCTGACCTCGAACAAGACCTTCAGCAAAGCGCACTTGTTCCGGCGAACCCGTGCGAGGTGGCGGCGAAGTTTCACAGGTTCGGCCTTGCGGCGACGACGAAGAGGGTCGGTCGTGCCTTATCTCGCCGTACTGATGACGTAGTCGATCGCGGTGGCGACGTCCTCGGCGACATGGGTGGGCTGGTAGGAGTCCTGGGCCCACGGCTGTCCGTTCGACACCCACACGCTTCGAAGCCCGAGCGTGTTGGCGCCGGCGATGTCGGCATGCGGGGAATCGCCGATGACCCATGCGCCGGCGAGGGGCACTCCGACGGCATCCGCGGCAGCGTGGAAGATCGCCGGTTCGGGTTTCTTGCGACCGACCGCCTCGGAGATCGCCCAGCCCTGGACGAGCTGGTCGAGTCCGGTATGACGGATCTTGGCTTCCTGTTGGGCAGTGCGGCCGTTGGTGACGATCACGCAGGTCCAGCCGTCGGCCTGCGCTTTGTCCAGGGCCTCGCGGGAGAGGTCGGCCAGTACGACGCGATCGGCAGCGCCCTGGTCGAGCAGGGTATGGATGGCCGTGGTGGGCACCAGGTCCCGGTACCGGTCGGTCAACCCCGCGGCGACATCGGGGCGGGCGGCATAGCCGCTGGCGTCGAGAGCCATCACCCACGGGAGGTCGGTGTCGGGCAGGCGATGCTCGGTGAGGAATGCGGCGACGGCGTCACGGAAGGCGGCGTCGCGGTCGACCAGGGTGTTGTCGAGGTCCAGCATCAGCAACGGCATGATCGGCAGTAGATCACGGGCGATGATCTCGGGGCAGGTGGGTTTCCCGTCCAGGGTCGACGTGGTCGACGTGGTCGACGTGGTCGGCGAGGTAGATGAGGGTGGCCTGCGGGTCCATGCCGAAGGCGGCCGCGACGAGCTTGGGGTCCAGAGTATTCACCGGTCGCAGAGACGAGTGCTGCGCGGGGCACTCCGACTGCATCCGCGGCATGCGGGGCGGATACCCGCAGTCGTCAAGAACGTGGGAGAGAGAGGCGGTTGAGGCCGGGCTTCGCCCGGCCTTGGTTCCTTTGGTGACCATCACGTGCGGGTTGGCCGTCGGCCATGCCGCGCGGTGGGCCAGGCAGCGTTGCAGCACGGTCCAGGAGGCGGGATCCAGCGGGACGGGATGAGGTCGCTTGCCGAGCCGGACCGTCTGGGCCGCCGGATCGAGGTCTGTGACCTGCAGCATCCGGACCTCCGTGCTGGAGGCGCCGTGCAGCAGGGCGAGCATGCCGAGCAGGGCCTCGTGCGGATGAACGTGTTCGCTCGTTGTCCAGCGGCGGAAGAGCTCGCGCTGCTGGTCGAGTGTGAGAGTCCGGCCGCGGAAGCCGTTCCGTTCCTTCACCATCAGGGTGCGGGTCGGGTCGATCAGCACGATGTGCTTGGAGCGGGCGAAGCGGAAGAACTGCCGGAGTACCACGAGCCAGCGCTTGCGGGCCTTGGGCAAGGTGGCCAAGAAGGCTTCGACATCGTGCACGTCGACCAGGGCCCAGTCGTCCTTGCCGCGGTACTCGGTGAGGAAGCAGGCCAGGTCCCGCACGATACTCAGGGCGGTTTCCAGGGTGTGGATACTGCGGGGGCGGGTGCCGGCCCGGCGGGCCCGGACCTGGGCCCGCATGCGGGAGGCGTCAAAGGCGGCCACGGCGGGACGGAGTGGTTCGGGGATGGCGTCGATGCGTCGCTTGCGCCGCCCGGCGGCCAGCGTTCGGCGGCCAGCCGTTCGGCCTGGTCGGTGGGCAGGGCCAGGCCGTGGAGAGTGAAGAAGTCCTCCAGCGCGCGGGCGAAGGAGCCCATCGAGCGCCCGGGTCTGTGTGATCGCTCCGGCAAGGTCTGGGGCGAGTTGGAGTGTTCATCCTCCAGGAGCCGGCCCAGGTCGGTGACGAGGCCGCAGGCCCGGGCGACGCAGAAGCGGGCCGCGACATGCACGACGAAGTCCTCGAGCCAAGTGGGCGGGTCGGCGAGCTCGTCACGGAGGTGTTCGCCGCGGATGAAGGGGCGGCCGGGGTGCCGTTACCAGCAGGCCGAGCACAGGCCCAGTCCGGCATGTCGCCGCAGTTGGCGGCATTCGCGGCAGATCCAGGGCGGCTACTTGGGCGGGCCCGGGCGGGAGCATGAGCCGCACCAGCCGGTGTCGTCCCGCAGATAGCCCGACTTCCCGCAGCGAGGGCAGGGCTGCTGAGCGGCGAATCGCTCGGCTCTGCGACGACGGTCCCGGCAGAGCCGGTTGCCGGCCGAGCGCACCGGATGGCCGCACTCGTCACAGACGCGTGAACAGGTGATGCACCGGCCGGTGTCCTCCTGGAGGACACGGTCCTTGCCGCAGGACGGACACACCGCCTTCGCGGCCTGCTCTTGCATCCGGCGCCAGCATCGGCAGCAGTGCTGGCGGTCGCGATAGCCGACCGGCCCGCCGCAGTTGACGCAGTCCCGTTGCTTCTTGCCCACGGTGATCGCCGTTCCGATCACAGGGGCGGCATCGACCGGCCCCGGGCAGAGGCGGCCTGCGGAAGATCGGCGACGGGCCAAGGCGGTGCGATGGGCCGCTCGACGGGGGTGGTGTCGACGTCGATCAGGTCGTTGGGGGTGCACTCCAGCGCGGTGCACAACGCTGCCAGGGTGGTCATCTTCATCTGCGAGGGCTCCTTGGCGAACAGTGCGGACACCGAGGCGGAGGAAAGCTCCAGGCCGGCCTTTTCGGCAAGCAGCCGCCGCAGCTCGGTGCCGGTCCACACCTCGCGCTGGGCGGCGGCCATCCGCAGCCGCCATTGGATCTTCATGCCGTGGTGTCCTTCCCGGTCAGCTCGGTCAGGGTGCTGGCGACTGCCCGCTGATAGGCGTCCTCGATGAACGTCACGGAGGGCCAGACATAACGCATGGTCGAGCTGACCGTCCAGTGTCCGAGCATCTGTTGAATGGCCACCAGGTCGACACCGCGTTCGTAGTTGTGGGGCGCGCAGGCCCTCCGCAGGGCATGCGGGCTGAACCGCTCCGCGGGCTGGCGCCCTTCGAGCTCCATGAGATGGCGCAGCCGGTTGCGGATCGTCCCGCGATGCAGGGCTCCACCGGACTCGTCCGCGAACAGCGCAGAAGAATCACGGAACTTGGGCCGCACGCCCTCCAGGAACCATCGCAGCACCAGGTCCAGGCCGTCGAGCATGGGCACCCAGCGCGGCCGCGGCCCGCAGGTGTGGGCTCCCTTGCCGAAGCGGACGTGCGGCTTGCCGAATGGGCCGCGGGTGAAGTGCACGTCCGGCTTGTCCAGCAGCGATGCCTCCTCCGAGCGAAGCCCAGCGTGATACAGAGTCCGGAACATCGCATAGTCCCTCGCGGCAGGCCCGTACTTCCGGGCGGTGGCGATCCGCTGCTTCATGAAGTCGAAGAACTCCGCCACCCGCTCGAGTGTCGGCAGCGGCACCAGGGCCGGGGAGTCATCGCCAACATGCCGGGAGGCATTGAGCTCGTCGACCGGGCAGACCAGCCTCACGCCGAACGCGGCCTCGATCTCGACCGCCTTGCGGGCCTGCAGGAACCTGTGGAAACCCTTGAAGATCTGCACATACTCGCGCCGGGTCGACGTCGCCCGGCCCTTCACCGCCGGGTCGCCGACCATCCGGTCGATGTCCTCGGGCGTCACCTCCCACGCGGGCCGGCCCAGGGCCGCGAGGGTTCGCTCCAGCAGGCCGATGTCGTTGTCGATGGTCACCGGACTTAAACCCGCGCGCCCGCCCGGAAGCGACGAACGCGTCGACACACGCGGCCTGGAACTGCCACGGGTCCGTCGCCAGCGGCTCGTGCGGGACGGCCCCCGCCCGCGATGACCTGCAATCTCGCCTCGGCCACCGGCACACCTTCCTCGCGCCTGAACGGTCAAGGCAGCACCTGGAAAGTCGGGGTGCCGCCGCGAGAACCAACGAGGACCACAGGAACGGGATACGGCCGGGTGGCAGCGGCAACCCGTGTGAGGGAACAAGTGCCAGCCCCAGATGGATGGACGAAGAGGTTCACCGATCCCCGGCCCTGCGCGGCCATCGTCGACCTGCTGACCTTCAACGGCGCCATCATCCAGACCGGCACCGAGTCCTACCCGCCTCGCTCACACCAAGGCGCAAGCCGAACAAGCCCAGGCCAGCTGACCGGGCGCCACACGGGAGGGGCCGCCCGATAACCAGCCCAGCCAAGAGCCGGAATGGCCGGTCAAGGGTGACCGAAGGTCATCGCCGCAGGCGACGCCGAAGGCGCCCTTGACGGGACGTTCCGGCTCTCATCATGACTAACCGGGCGGCCTCGCAGCACCCAAGTGACGGCTCGGTGAGCACGGCCAGGGCGTCGGGCGCGTACGCCGGAGTCGTCGTCGGCGCCGACTCAGGCGCCCTGGCCCAGTCCCCAGGCTCCGTAGCCGATCTCGGACACGGTCAGACCGGTGCGGCCGAGTTCCCGATAACGCATGTCCTCTTCAGACTCCCTGGATGACGCCCCATGGTGAGGGCCGCTCTCACTGTGCCTTCCGGCACCACGACTTGCCCGCGTGACGCTACAGACGGTGGCATGCAGGCGACACCTCGAAAGGACAGCGAAACTTTCGAATCAGTACGACTCTCTGGTCGGCCCGAATGCCCGGCTCAGCCCTTCCAGCATGGTTCCCTCCGCTCCCGCGGCGGCGAGCTCGGCCTGCCGGCCTTCGACCCGAGCCCGGGCATAGAAGGTGCGCAGGGCAGCACCCGTCAGATGGGCGATGTGCGGTGCCCGCGGTCGAGAAGATGCAGAACCGCGCGACGAGCGCCGAACTCCTGATAGACCTCGACGAAGCCCAGGTCGGGGTTGCACGCTTCCGGACATCACCACCGCCACGGGCGCCCCGACCGCGATCGGCAGCGACGCGTTCCTGAACGACTCCGCGCCCTCGGTTGCGAGCACCTCTTCGGCGCCTCGGCTGTTAGTGGCGCACCTTCACGCCGGATCAGCCGACGGCGGCTGCCAGTTCGCAGGAGCAGGACGGGTGGGGCACCTGGTACGACGTCGAGCCGGGTATGCACAGACAGTGCGGTGCTCCGCCGGACGGTGAGTGGTTGACGGTACGGAGCGCCTCGATTTCGTCGATGACGCGAGGGCCGTCCGGAGTCAGAGAAGGCTCACAGACAGCCTCCTGTCGAAGCGCATCGACACGTCAAGCCCTGTGTGTCGGCGTCAACCGACCGCCACACTCCAAGATTTGTGGAGTTCAAGCTCTTGCCGCGCCGACAATCTGATTACTACTCTCCCACGGGAGTCGAAGCGCTTCAACAGTCACACTTCAACAGCCCATGCAGCAACGCGCCGGCGGCGCCGCTACGCGAGGCCGGCACCCAACGGCATTGCCTACGGGACCCGCTTGGACCACCCGATGACACCGCCCCGGGCCGGCTTCACGACCGCCGGGGCTCCAGCGCGGGCAGGGCAGCCCATGTCAGCAACACCGCGCCTCACACCCGACGCAAAGGAATGGATGGCATGTCAGTCCGACAGCAGGCGGGCAGGACCGTCGCCAACCCCGTGCTCCCCGGCTTCCACCCCGATCCCAGTGTCTGCCGCGTGGGCGACGACTACTACCTGGCGTGCTCCAGCTTCGAGTACTTCCCGGGCATACCTCTCTTCCACAGCCGCGACCTGGTGCACTGGACCCAGATCGGCAATGTCCTGGAACGGCCGAGCCAACTGCGCCTCCCCGCGGACACCCCGCCCTCCGCCGGGATCTACGCACCCACGCTGCGCCACCACGACGGCCGGTTCTGGCTGATCGTCACCACCGTCAGCGAAGGCGGCGGCAACCTGCTGTTCACCACCACCGACCCGGCCGGACCGTGGTCCGACCCGATCCGGCTGCCCGGCGTCCACGGCATCGACCCCGATCTCGCCTGGGACGAGGAAGGCGCCTGCTGGTGCACGGTCGCCGGGGTCCACCAGGTCCGCATCGACCCGCACACCGGGGAGACGTTCGGCCCGCCTCATCGGATCTGGTCCGGTACACCCGGCGCGAAGGCCCCGGAGGCGCCGCACCTGTACCGGATCGGCGACTACTGGTACCTGCTCATCGCCGAAGGCGGCACCGAGCGCGGCCACGGTGTCTCGATCGCTCGCGGACGCACACCCGCCGGCCCCTTCGAGCCGTGCCCGGCCAACCCGATCCTGACGCACCGCGGCCTCGACCACCCCATCCAGAACACCGGCCACGCCGACCTGGTGCAGGCACCCGACGGTTCGTGGTGGATGGTGCTGCTCGGCGTGCGACCGGGCGGTGGCACCCCCGGCTGGCACGTCTTGGGCCGGGAGACCTTCCTGGCGCCGGTGAACTGGGTGGACGACTGGCCCGTCGTCGGCGACCTCTCGCCCGTCATGGCCGCGCCGCCCTGGCCGCTCCGGCCGGGCCCTGTCGTACCGCACCGGGACGACTTCGATCTCAGCGAACTGCAGCCGTACTGGATCTCACCGCGCGATCGCTCCGCCGAGCACTGCACGACGAAGGAGCGCGCCGGTTGGCTGACCCTCCACGCCCGCGGAAGCTCCCTGGACGACCTCGACAACGTGTTCGTCGGCCGGCGCCAGCAACACTTGTCGTGCCGGGTGCGCACACTCATCGACCCCGCGGAGGGACGCGGCGGCCTGGCGGTGCGGCTCGACGAGGAGCACCACTACGAGATCGAGGCGGGCTCCGCGGAGGTGCGGGTCATCGCCCGCGTCGGCCCGCTGCGCACCGTGGTGGCGTCCCGGCCGGTGCCCGCCGGGCCGCTGGTTCTCGGTGTCGACGTGACCGCCACGCAGACGCTCCGCGACGCACGCTCCGGCCCGGACACCCTCTCCTTCGGTGTCGAGGAACCGGACGGCACGTTCACCGTGCTCGGCGCCCTGGACGGCCGGTACCTGTCCACCGAAGTGGCCGGCGGCTTCACCGGCCGGGTCATCGGCATGTACGCCGCGGCCGGCACCGTCCACTTCGACTGGTTCGACTACGAGCCGCTCGACCGCTGACTCACGGAGTACCCCGCTCAGCGGTTCGATCAATGGAAGGAAATGGGACATGAAGTACATACGGCCACCCGCACCGGCCCGCAGACGTGGACCCGGACGAGTCGCGAGCCTCCTGCTGGCCCTGCTCACCGCAGTCGGTCTCGCCGCCGGCACCGCGTTCGCGGCCCCTCACTCGCAGGCCGCACCCTCGGCCAGGGCAGCCACGGCCACCCCGGTCCCGGACAACGCCATGGACGCCGTGGCCGCGATGCAGCCCAGCTGGAACCTGGGCAATGCCCTGGACGCCATCCCCGACGAGACGTCCTGGGGCAACCCGGCGACCACCAAGGCGATGTTCGACACCGTCAAGGCCCAGGGATTCCGCAGCGTCCGCATCCCCGTCACCTGGGGCAACCACCAGTCGACGACGGCCCCCTACACCATCGAGCCGGCGTTCATGAGCCGGGTCAAGCAGGTGGTCGACTGGGCACTGGCCGACGATCTCTACGTCGTGCTCAACGTCCACCACGACTCGTGGCAGTGGATCAACAAGATGCCCACCGACCACGACCAGGTGCTGGCCCGTTACAACGCGACCTGGGACCAGATCGCCACCGTGTTCAAGGACGAACCGCGCAGTCTGCTCTTCGAGAGCGTCAACGAACCGGTCTTCGACAATGCCACCGACGCCCAGAAGGCCCAGCTGCTGGACGAGCTGAACACCTCGTTCCACAGCATCGTGCGCCAGAAGGGCGGCCAGAACGCCACCCGTTTCCTCGTCCTGCCCACCCAGTACTCGTCACCGGACACCCAGCAGGTCATGGACGAACTGGCCACCACGATCAGCTCGTTGGACGACCCCAACCTGGTCGCCACCGTGCACTACTACAGCTTCTGGCCGTTCAGCGTGAACATCGCCGGTTTCACCACGTTCAACGCCGAGGTCCAGAAGTACATGACCGACACCTTCGCCCGGATGCACGACACGTTCGTCGCGAAGGGCGTCCCCGTCTACGTCGGTGAGTACGGCCTGCTCAGCTACCCCGACTACACCAAGCCCGCCGACATCGTCGAGCGGGGCGAGGCCCTCAAGTACTTCGAGGCGCTCGGCTACGCGGCGCGGGTCAACGGGGTCACCACGGCCCTGTGGGACGCCGGTTCGTTCCTGAACCGCAACACGCTGCAGTGGCGGTACCCCCTCCTGTCCGCCCAGATCAAGTCGAGTTGGACCACGCGCTCGGGAACCGCCTCCTCGGACCGGGTCTTCGTGCCGAAGTCCAGTGCGATCACGGCCAAGACCCTCACCCTGAACCTCAACGGCACCACCTTCCGAGGGCTTTGGCAGGGCAACACCCGGCTCGTCCCCGGCCGGGACTACACGGTCTCGGGCAGCCAGCTCACACTGACGGCGACCGCCCTCACCCGGCTGACCGGCAACCGCGCCTACGGGGTCAACGCCACGCTCCAGGCCCGTTTCTCCACAGGGGTCCCCTGGCAGATCGACGTGGTCACGTACGACACGCCGGTGCTGTCGAACGCGACCGGAACGACCAGTTCCTTCGCCGTCCCCACCCAGTTCCGGGGCGACTCGCTGGCGACGATGGAGGCCAAATACGCCGACGGCACCAACGCCGGTCCCGACGACTGGACCTCCTACAAGCGGTTCGACACCACCTTCGTGCCGAACTACGGCGGCAACACCATCACCCTCACCCCCGAGTTCATCAACGCGCTCAGGGACGGCACACCGGCGACGCTCACCTTGCACTTCTGGAGCGGCGCCACCGTGACGTACAAGGTGACCAAGTCGGGAAGCTCGGTGACGGGCACGACCTCCTGACCGAGCGGTAACGGCACGCGAAAGGGGCGCCGGGATCCACCACTGGATCCCGGGGCCTACGCCTGCGCCTGCTACAACTCCCGCACCTGCGAGGGCAGATCCGTGCCGGTCACCGTCACCGTCACCGTCACCGCTGCCTCGTCCCACCGCACCCGGTACTCCGCGGCGGCCTCTCCCTCGTGGTCCGGCACCGGCACCGTCACCGTGACGTCGGCGGCGTCCTGGGTCACGAGGAGCGTGAGGCCGTCGAGCCAGTCGCCGTCCGGGCGTTGGTCGTCCGCGCCCATCGGGATCACGGCGCCCGGTCGGACGTAGAGCGGCAGGCTGTCGAAGCCATGGGTCTCGTGGCGCCAGACCGGGCCCTGGACGCGTTCGCCGGTCAGGAGGTGGATCCACGTGCCTTCGGGGAGGTAGAACTCGAACCTCGCCGTCCTGCCGAGAAGACCGGTGCCACCAGCAGGTCGGGGCCGAGCATGTACTGGCGGTCGAGGGTGCGGCACGTCGGGTCGTCGGGGAAGTCGAGCATGCCGCTGCCCGCCGCATGCGGCGAATGTTCCTCTCAAGTCCCACCTGCCCCTCTGTCACCACACTCCGCATCTCGGGTTGCCTCTGTGTCTTGTCAAGTCTTGCCCGGGTCGAAGCTCTCCTGCTCGTCCTTGAGCAGCTTGTAGGTGCTGTAGAAGAGGACCGCCGCGAAGGCGAACAGCACCGCGGTGAAGCGGCCGACCACGGCCACGCCGAGGGAGAGGAAGATCCCGCGGAAGACAAGCGCGCCAATGATGCCGAAGAACAGCACGCGGTGCTGGTAGGCGCGTGGCACCTTGAAGTACGCGAAGATCACGGCGAAGACGAAGAGGTTGACCGACAGGCTCTTCTCCAGCAGCCAGGCTGTCGTGTACTCGGTGCCGGCAGTGGCGCCAAGGACGAGGAAGACGACCGCGCCGAAGATCAGGGCGAGGCTCACCCACAGTCCGCTCCAGGCGGCTGCCTCCTTGCCTCCTTGCAGCGGATCACGTGCGCGGTGCGGGTGGGACAGCAGGTCTACCGCCAGCGACACGACCACCGTCGCGGCGAGCGCCCCCCCCAACCAGAGCGATACCTCAAGCACGCCGAACACCTTCACCATGGCCCGCGCGAAACGTGCCGGCCCCTATACAGGAGCGTCCGGCATTGCGCCCCCGGGAGCATGCGGAGCGGGTGAGGCCGGCCCGAGGCATGATGTGGGCAGCGGCGGTAGTTCCTCGGGAGGCGCGTGATGGCGCAGCGGGAACCGGGTACCGGTGATCGCCCAGCTGGTGCAGGCCGACGAGGGTGCTCTGACCGCGAAGGTTCGCCGGGTTGGTGGTCGTGGCGGTTGGATGGGGGGTGATGTCCGATCCGACCGTTGGAGGTGCGGTGGCTGAGCCTGTCCGTGTGCGCAGACTGACCCGACCGGGAGGGGCAGCGGCTGCAGCAGATCGTGCGCCGGGGCAGCACCAACTCGGTGCGCTATCCGCGCGATGATGCTGCTGGCCTTGGCCGCGGGAACCGGGTACCGGTGATCGCCCAGCTGGTGCAGGCCGACGCGGACACCGTGCGCGATGTGATCCACCGGTTCAACGAGATCGGCCTGGCCTGTCTGGACCCTCGGTGGGCGGGAGGCCGTCCCCGCCTGCTCAACGCTGACGACGAGGACTTCGTCGTCACGACGGCCACCACCCGCCCCGCCAAGCTCGGCCAGCCTGTCACTCGCTGGTCGCTGCGCAAGCTCGTCGCCTACCTGCGGAAAGTCCACGGCCGGGTGATTCGCATCGGCCGCGAGGCGTCACGTGGTTTGCTCGCCCGCCGCGGTGTCACCTTCCAGCGCACCAAGACCTGGAAGGAATCCCCCGACCCGGAGCGCGAGGCGAAGGTGGACCGGATCGAGGAGGTCCTTGACCGCTTCCCGGACCGGGTGTTCGCCTTCGACGGGTTCGGCCCGCTCGGAATCCGGCCCACCGCAGGCTCGTGCTGGGCCGAACAGAAGCATCCCGACCGGCTGCCGGTCACCTACCACCGCACCCACGGAGTGCGCTACTTCCACGGCTGCTACTCGGTCGGCGACGACCGCCTGTGGGGTGTCAACCGCCGCAGGAAGGGTGCCGCGAACACGCTGGCCGCGCTGAAGTCATCCGCGCCGCCCGGCCCGACGGTGCACCGATGTCCGTGATTATGGACAACCTGTCCGCCCATAAGGGCACCGCCATCCGGCGGTGGGCGAAGAAGAACAAGGTCGAGTTGTGCTGCACCCCGATCTACGCCTCGTGAGCGAACCCCATCGAGGCGCACTTCGAACCGCTGAGACAGTTCACCATCGCCAACTCCAACCACCCCAACCACACCGTGCAGACCCGGGCCTTGCGCGCCTACCTGCGCTGGCGCGACGCCAACACCCGTCACCGCGACGTCCTGGCAGCCGAACGCAAGGAACGCGCTCGCATCCGAAGTGAGAAGGGCATCCGCTGGGGCGGGGCGCCAGCGGGCAAGGCATTCACCGGGAAAGCCAACCGCCCGTCATCATGGCCTCATTTGGGCGTCCTGAGCATCTCCAGAAGGATGCGCTGCAGATCGGTGCGGTCCTGCGGGGTAATCCTCGCCAGCCTGCGGTCAAACTCCGCCGCGAGCGCTGAGAGCGCGCGGTCCCGCGCCGCCTCGCCCTCGGCAGTCAGGATGAGCCGATGCCGCCGCAGGTCCTCGTCGTCGATCTCGCGCCGCATGAACCCCTTTGCGACGAGGTTGCGGACGTAGACCGTCACGCTCGCTTTAGGGATCATCAGCGCCGCCGCGAGTTCGGCAGGGTACGGCGACGCGGCCACCTCGGCCAGCACGAAGAACTCCTTCGTCTCCAGCCCAAGATCGGCCAGTTCAGCGCTGCAGGCATTCATTACGACGCTCAGCAGACGCTGGTTCAGCGTCCACAGCTGCGCCCCGTCAACCGCCACTCAAGCCCCTCCATCCATCCAGGTGGTACAGTTCTGAATTAGTTCCAAACTGTACCAGATGGCGTTTCGTACTGGACAGTTATGGAACAAACACCTACGCGAGAGGCGCCATCAGATGCTTCAACACATCACGATCCCGCGCGGACCGGTCGATCTCGCGGCCGACCTCTACCTGCCCGACAGCATCGACGATGCGGCGCCGCTGCGCGCCGTGGTGCTCTCCACGCCCGGCAGCAGCGTGAAGGAGCAGATCGGCGCGAACTACGCATCCCGTCTCGCCGCCTGCGGCGTCGCGGCGCTCGTGTTCGACCCCGCCCACCAAGGTCAGAGCGGCGGAGAGCCTCGCGACCTCGAAGACCCCTACCGTCGCGGCGAGGACATCTCCTACGCGATCGACGCGCTCAGCACGATCCCCGGCATCGCCCCGGAACGCATCGGCGTCCTCGGCATCTGCGCCGGCGGAGGCTACGCAGTGCACACCGCCCGCACGGACCATCGCATCAAGGCGGTCGGCACGGTCGTCCCAGGCAACATGGGCACGTCGTTCCGCAGCTTCCAGCCGGATGGCGCGGCGGCCGCACTCGACACCATGGCCGACGCACGCATCGAAGAGACCCGCTCCGGCGAGCTGACCCGCGTGAACTGGCTGCCCGACACCTTGGAAGAAGCCACAGCAGTCGGGCTGACCGATATCGACACGACCCAGGCAGTCACCTACTACCGCACCGAGCGGGGCAGGAACGAACACTCCACGAACCGCCGCCTCTCGCGCGGCGACTCGCTGCTGCTGGGCTACGACGCGTATCACCTGGTCGACCAGCTCATGACCCAACCGCTGCAGGTCACCCTCGCCGGACGCATCGGCAACACCGGCTCCTACGAGTCCGGCATGCAGTTGTGGAAGCTGGCACCCAACCCGGTCGACCTCATGGTGATCGACGGCGCCGGCCACTACGAGATGTACGACGAGCCCGAGTACGTCGACGCCGCCGTCGACCGGCTCGTCAACTTTTACCTGACCAACCTGTAAATCATCCAACCCGGTGAACCTGATGCGGTCACGGCCCTAGGTCTGACCGCCAAGATCCACCTCTCGGTCGAGTAGGAGCAGAAGCCCCCTGGAGATGGTGATCATGCCCGGCGCGGGGCGATTCCCCGCAGTTTCTCGTTGTCCACCTCGACGACCTTGCCATCAGCCTGGAGGCACCCACCTCGTCGGTGCCGGCGAGGCCACCGACGAGGTGGGTGCCTGCCTCACATCCGGCACCACCGCGACGCGTGGATCGGGCACCGGATCCCCGCTGCGGAGATCGACCGGGCCGCAGACTTCGAGGACCGCTGGGGTGGGATTGCCCTGCCGCCGGCCCCGTTCTACGAGGGCGGCCCGCGCATCCTGGACGCCGACTGCCCTGAGGGCTCAGCCGCAGAGGGCTGGTGCTTCCCGGCCGGGACGGCCGGGTGTCCATGGTCTACAGATTCCTGATCGGCCCTGACGGCGCGTTCGGTATCCACGCTTACCGCTGGACACCCCTGCACGCCAGCACAGACGAAGATCACCGGCAAGGCCGTCGAGTCCCTGGGCCTCCGCGGGTACGACCCTGTGCCCGAAGTGCAGGGCTTGACCGACGCCTGGTGGCGGGCAAGGACTCGCTGTGGGGCCTCCGCGGCGACTGACAGCCCGCCGGCGCCGCCGGATCTGAGCGGCTACTTGGCCGGACTGCCCAGGTACGGCGATCGTGTCCCGCGAAGTGGTGTAGTCACTGGCCGAGCTGATTCGCATCGGGCGGGGGAAGCTGCCGGTCCTCCTTCGTGGGGTCGGCGGTGAAGAGTGCGGCCATGGAGCCTTCGGAGAGGTAGCCGCGGTCGAAAACCTGCCACTCGTCGTGGAGTTCGGCCAGGACCGCGGCTCCGAGCCGGTCCAGGGCCGCAGGGTTGGGGAAGACCTGCACAAGTCGGCCCTGCGTTTGATCTCCCGGTTCAATCGCTCCAGCGGGTTGGTTTACCAGATCTTGTTCCAGTGGACCGGCGGGAATTCCGCGAACGCGGTGATGTCCGCCGCAGCGTCCAGCAGCATGGTCTTGGCCTGCGGAAACTGCCGTCCGAGCATGTCCGCGACCACGTCCAGCTGGGTGCGGACGGCCTCGGCGGTGGTCTGCGCGAAGATGGTGCGGATGGTCGCGGCGACCATCTCCGCGGAACCCTTCTCGATCACCGAAAAGACGTCCCGCACGAAGTGCACCCGGCACCGCTGCCAGGCCGCGCCCAGGAACAGGGTGCGGATCGCGGCCACCAGCCCGCTGTGGCTGCCGGAGATCACCAGCTGGACGTTGTCCAGGCCACGGGCCCGTAGGAAACACAGGAACTTCGTCCAGAACGCCTTCGACTCGCTGTCGCCGACCATCAGCCCAAGGACCTCGCGGTGCACGGTGGCGGAGATCCCGGTGGCAATGACCACCGCCTGGGACACGATCCGGTGGCTCACCCGGCCTTGCAGTAGGTGGCGTCCAGGAAGACGTAGGGAATGGCGGAGTGGTCCAGGAGCCGTTCCTTGAACGCGTCGAGTTCGGCGTCGAGCTCACCGGATCCGCGACACTTCAGATTTGGAGATCCCACTGTGCGCCCCGAGTGCTTCCACGCTGCGGGCGGACACCCCGTGCACGTATGCCTCCATCCCCACGGCGAACAGGGCCCGGCCGATCCTGCGGCGCCGTTCCAGCAGGGAAGGGAAGAACGACCCGGTCCGCACCTTCGGGATCTTCAGGTCCAGGTCGCCTACTTGGTGGTCAGCAGCCTGTTCCGGTGGCCGTTGCGCCAGGTCGTGCGCTTCTCGGAGTGCTCACCCGGGGCGGCACCGATGATCTCGGTGGCCTCGGCCTCGATGAGTTCCTGCAGGATGCGCTCGCACAGCACCCTGATCGTTTCAACTCCGTCGGCCGTACGCAGTGACTCCAGCAGCCGCGCTGACACCCTGGACGCACAGCGCGCGCTGGGATCACCCGACCACGGCTGGACGCCGCCGACCATCACGCCCACCACGGCAGGTCAGCGCGCCGCGGCCCCTCCCCCGGCCCGGTGCTTGTCCGGTGCTACGAGTTGAGCTCCTGGCACACGTCCAGGTAGCAGCGCAGCCAAACGCCGGGTCGGGTCGGGTCGTACGGTCCGCCGTCGCGGTCGCCCACCACTGCGGCGTCTTCTCCAGCCGCTCGGTGACGACCTGGTCGTAGTCGACGCCGTCGACCGGCCGCACGTGCTCCGGGGCTCGATGATGAGCACCCCTGGACGTCACATCGACTCCTGGACGAGGTTGTGACGTCCCTGGCCAACTATCGCTGGGGCTGTTGCGTTGAGGGAGTGCTGCATGGCTCTGTTCAGAGATCGGATCTCGCGAACAGAACCAGCTGCCTGGTGCCCTGCTTCTATGAGAAATCCTCCGCAGCCGGGATGCGTAGCTACGCGTCGTGGGTGAGGCTGGTGCCATGTCCGAGCGCCGCATGATCGTCTACCCGCCATTGGAGACCGGTGGCCGCAAGGTGGGAATCGACTATCGGATCCTCGGCACCGCGTACAGCCTTCACGACCTCACCGTGCTCCTGCAGAACGCCGGCCTCACCGGCTGGGACGAACTGGATGTCGCCGACTCTGGCCTGATCGAATGGCATGAAGGCGGGCCAGAGGTGTGGAAACGCTGAACCTACGAGCCCCCTTCGCCGCGCGGTGACGATCAGGCACTCACGCAGAGGAGCAGTCGGCCCGCATGCACTGATCACGTCAACGCGAGGTGCGCCGCTTCGAAGAAGCGGTTGCGGCAAGCGGGCCCGAGGTTATCAGGGGGACAACGGCCGGTCGGCCGCGCTATTCAGCGCGTTTCTCGGCGCCCGTCTCCAGGGAGCCGGGGTCGTCACCGGCGACCCGGCCCACGAACGTGTCGTTGGGTGTCGTCCCTGTCGTGCTGTGCTGGTCCGGTGCGTCGGCCTCCGGTTCACCGCCCGTGTCCTGCGGCTTGCCTGAACCGACTTCTGCGGTGCCTCCAGCCCTGGAGGGTGGCTCAGCGCCTTTGCCCCGCGAGTGTTCACGGATCCACGACCAGACAGACATGGTGCCTCCCATGAGGAGGTTGGTACCGATGTCGACGACGTACCCGTCAATGCCGTCGGCATTCACCCCGCGCTGTATCTGCCGACGCGAAGACACAAGCTTCATCCCGACCGAGCATCCTGTCGTCGGGGCCACATGATGCTCATCTCTCGCTCCTCGTCTTCGGCCTTCAGCGTCATCCAGCCGAGCCGTCCGCAGTCGCCGGTGCTGCCCGTGTCGGCGCCGCCGCCGGGCCTGGCTGCCGACGGTGCGGCAGCCAGGTGACGCGTCCGGCTCCGATATCAGCCCCCTGTGCCGGTATGGCGCCAGTGCCTCGCCCGCAGGCCTGGAGCCGGTGAGGGCAGTTCCAGGGCTGTTCATGAGTTTCCGTCTCCGGGCGCCAGGAGCGCGCGCTGCGCTGTGCGGCAATCACCCCTCCGGCGGCAGACGTCCGCCTATTCCGCTCACGGGGCGGTGCGCGCTTCGGCGGCGGAGATGGCTTTCTGGCGTTGCTGGTGGCGCCGCTCATACTCGAGTACCTGACGGGCAACGCTGGAGGGACATTGCGCCGCCGGGCGGTGATCTCGTCCGGGTTCACGGGTTCACGGTGTCGTAGCCGGCCCAGGGTTCGCTGCCCCGCAGTTGCTCGATGTGTCCAGGACCGCAGTATGTGGGCGGCGACAGCAGCCAGGCCGCCGCCGTTCTCCACGCGAAAGCCGATGATCGCGGCCGCCACGGCCCGTGCGCGGTCGGCGACGCTGTCCTCCAGCCTTCCGAGCAGTTCCTTGTCCTGGTGGCGCAGCGTGGCGAGCAGGTCGGCGGTGGCCTGGTCGCGGACTTCTTCGGCGATGCTCTGGCCGGCCCGGCAGGTCGCAAGTGCCCGGGCGGTCTTGAGCACGCGTTGGTCCGGGCGTGAATCCTGGCGTTGACGACGCTGTGTCACATGCGGCACCGCTCGGGCTTACTGGCTCCCACCCCGAGCAGGAGGGTCCGGGCGCGGGCGTCAAGCGTGACGGCGGGCCGAGCCGGGCCGTGATGGTCATCTGCTCAGCGGTGATCATTGCGGCTGCTGTGGTCCTTGCCGTTGCGGACCGGCTCGCTTGAGAGATGCAGAGGTGGGCGGTCAGGTGGGGCCAGATGGTCTGCGGCAGCCGGATTCGATGCGGGTGTGTGCCTGCGGGACCAGCTGGCCGAAGCGATCGCCTCCCTTCGCCGGCAGACGGCGATGATCCTGTCGCACGCTCCCAGCCGTGTGAGTGCAACCGGTGCCACAGGGTCGGAGGATGAGTCATCACCTGGCCCACCGCCCAGGTGACCAAAACCGGGGGAAGCCCGGTGAGGCAGCTAACGGGCTGTCCCTGGATGTGCTCCATGGCCATTCCGCCCGGTCACGCGAGAGGCAGCCCCGCATCAGCCGGTGGGCCGGTTCCCCGGTGCCGTCGTTGGATTGACCTTCTCCGTCTTCTTCGCCCGCGCCCCTTTCTTCGCGGCTGGACTGGTGCGGCGCCGCTCCTCAATCTCTTCCACGCTCTGTTCCAGGACCGCCATCAGATCCACTACTACGCCGGTCACCGGCGCGGGGGCGTGGGCGTGCGGCGGCTTCAAGCCCGCAAGGCGGGCGGCGACGACTTGCTCCACGGCGTGCCGGTAGTCGTCATGCTGCTCCTCCAGGCGGAAGTCGGTGCTCATCGCGTCCATGAGTGAGCGCGCCATGTCCAGCTCCTGGCGGCGCGGAGGCTCGGTGCGCGGCACGGCGATGTCCTCGGTGGGGCGCAGCTCATCGGGCCACAACAGGGTTTGCAACGTGATCACTTGTTCGCGGACCCGCAGCAGGGCCAGGGACTCACGGCCGCGGAGCGCGAGGCGTACGACGGCCACCAGGCCGTTTTCGCGCATCGCATCGCGCAGCAGGGCGTAGGGACGCGCGGCGGCCGGGCCGCCGCTGACCCCGAGGTAGTAGGGCCTGTGTAGGAGGATCGGGTCGATCCGGTCCGCGGGGACGAAGGCCAGGACCTCGATCGCCCGGGGCGAGCTCGGCAGCGGCAGATCGGCGAGGTCGGCATTCGAGAGGACGACAACCCGCCCGTCATCGGCCTCCCAGCCCGGCGCCACTTCGTCGTACGGAACCTCCACGCCCTCGCGCTCGCAGAAGCGATGCAGCCGTACCCGGCCGCCTCCGCACCGGGTGTGGACCTGGTGCAGGGGGACCGGATGCGGCGCGGTCGCGGCATGCACGGTCACCGGGATCGCCACCAGACCCCAGGAGATCGACAGCTTCGCGATGGCCTGCGGCATGATTCCATCGCACCGCTGACCAGCAGTGATCGCACCTCGAACGCTGCCGTTCACTCGCTTTTGGAGACGGGGCGACCGCAGGCCGGGCGCTTGCCGGCCTCCGGGAACGTGCTGCCGGGGCTACAGGGGGCGGATGTGCTCGGCCTGCGGGCCCTTTGGCCCCTGGGTGATGTCGACGACTTTCTGGCCTTCCTGCAGTTCGCGGAAGCCCTGGGCGTCGATGTTGGAGTAGTGGGCGAAGACGTCGGCGCCGCCGCCGTCCTGCGCGATGAAACCGAAGCCTTTCTCAGCGTTGAACCACTTCACGGTGCCGGTAGCCATACCTTCTCCTTCAAGACGGCTCGGAACGGACTCGCGTAGTCGAATCCGGAGGTGATCGCCTGGCCCGGAGGAACACTGAAAAAGCAAAATCGCCCGCGATCGTGATCACGGGCGAACGGACACTTCGGAACCACGACTGCTGAATCTCGACGCTACTCCGCTCCTCCGCCGGCGACTACACGAAACCGTGCCGAAGCCTGGCAGCGGGCGCCACCGCGGTCACGATCGCGGCCGGGCGATGGTCGCACGTCCATCACCGGCACGACTCAAAGGGACCCCCTTGAGCGTCAGCGTT
Source organism: Streptomyces sp. a15 (assembly GCF_059026085.1). Classification (NCBI taxonomy): domain Bacteria; kingdom Bacillati; phylum Actinomycetota; class Actinomycetes; order Kitasatosporales; family Streptomycetaceae; genus Streptomyces; species Streptomyces sp. A15. Next base: position 21,427 of record NZ_JBWLKM010000090.1, read on the forward strand.
CTACCGGTTGCTGAAGGCGGCGTCGAAGGACGCCCCGGGCAGCTTCCACAGCAGGGAGCGGAGGTAGCGCACGGCCTCGGCCGCGCCGTGCAGGCGGTCCATGCCGGCGTCTTCCCACTCGATCGAGGTGGGGCCGTCGTAGCCGATCGACGCGAGCGCCCGGAAGGCGTCCTCCCAGGGGATGTCGCCGTGTCCGGCAGAGACGAAGTCCCAGCCGCGGCGCGGGTCGCCCCACGGCAGATGCGAGCCGAGGATGCCCTGGCGGCCGCCGGCTTTGCGGATGCGGGTGTCCTTGCAGTCCACGTGGTAGATGCGGTCGGAGAAGTCGGTGATGAACGACACCACATCGACACCACATCGATGCCCTGCCAGGCCATGTGTGAAGGGTCCCAGTTGAACCCGAAGGCCGCGCGGCGGTCGATGGCCTCCAGGGTGCGCACGCTGGTCCAGTCGTCGTACGCGATCTCGCTGGGGTGCACCTCGTGGGCGAAGCGCACGCCCTCGGCGTCGAAGACGTCGAGGATGGGTTCCACCGGTTCGCGAAGTCCTCGTAGCCTCGGTCGATGACCTCGCCGGGCACGGGCGGGAACATGGCGACATACGGCCAGATCGATGATCCGGTGAAGCCGACGACGACATCGAGGCCGAGCTTGCGGGCCACGCGGGCGGCCCGCTTCATGTCCTCGGCGGCGCGCTGGCGCACTCCCTCGGCATCCCCGTCACCCCACACGTAGTCGCGCTGGATCGCCTGGTGGCGGAAGTCGATCGGGTCGTCGCATACGGCCTGGCCTGTCAGGTGGTTCGAGATCGCCCACACCTTCGGGCCGTGGTGGTCGAGGATGTCGAGCCGGGATTTCACGTAGGCGTCGTCCTCGTCGGCGCGGGCGAGATCGAGGTGATCACCGTTCGCGGCGATCTCCAGGCCGTCGTAGCGCCACTCGGCGGCGCGGCGCGCAAGCTCCTCGAAGGGCATGTCGGCCCACTGGCCGGTGAAGAGGGTGACCGGGTGGCGGGACTGTGCCGTCACGACTTCTCCGTTTCCGTGGTGACCGCCGTATCGGCGGCGCCGATCTTCCTCCAGTCGCCGGTGGCGGCACTGTGCAGCTGCGCGTCGATGATCTCGACGGATCGCAGGCCGTCGTCGACCGTCGGAAGCCCGGCGCACTGTTCGCCCTTGACGGCAGCGTAGGTGTAGGCGCAGAAGGCCGCGAACGCGTCGGGCCAGCCCTGCGGGTGGCCGGGCGGCACGCGGTTGAGTCGTCCCTGGTCGGCCGCGACCACGCCTTCGCCACGGCGGACGACCGTCGCACCACGTTCGGTTCCGAACCAGACGGACTCGGGCTGTTCCTGGTCGAACACGGCCGACCCGCGCGAGCCGTCGAGCTCCGGCCACAGCCGGTTCTTGCGGCCGGCGGAGACCTGGGAGATCACGGTGCTCGCGAGCACGCCTCCCGGCCCTGACGCTCACCGGTCCTGGTGGCCGGCGGGGTGACTGGAGGGCTCGGCGATTTCGGTGGCGGCCCAGGCGGCAAGGAGCTGCAGGGCGTCGTGCTCGGGTGTGCCGGGGGCGGCGCTGTATGCGGTGAGGGTCAGGTCGGGCTGGGCCGACAGCTCCATGGCGTCGAAGTCGAGAGTGAGAACGCCGACGGCCGGGTGGCGGAAGGACTTGCGACCGGTGTGGTGCAGGCGCACGTTGTGCCTGGCCCAAGCGGCGCGGAACTCCTTGCTGAGGGTGACGAGTTCGCCGATGAGTCCGGTCAGCCCGCTGTCGTGCGGAGCGCGGCCGGCCTCGGTGCGCAGCAGGGCGACGGTGGTGTGCACCGACTGATCCCAGTCGGGAAAGAAGTCGCGGCCGTTCGGATCGAGGAACTGGAAGCGGGCGATGTTGGCCGTCGCAGTGGTGGGGTCGGGGAAGAGCGGGGAGTACAGGGCGCGGCCGAGGCGGTTGGCGGCGAGGATGTCCAGGCGGCCATTGCGGATGAAGGCCGGGGAGTCGGTCATGGAGTGCAGGACGCGCAGGACGCTGTCGGGCAGCGGGCCGCGGGCGCGCTTGCGCCGGGTGGGGCGTTTGGCGGCGGCGCGGGCCAGATCGTCAAGGTGGGCGCGTTCGGCGTCGTCGAGCTGGAGAGCATTCGCGACGGCGTCGAGGACTTCCTCCGAGGCACCCGCGAGGTTCCCGCGCTCCAGGCGGATGTAGTAGTCGACGCTGACCCCGGCGAGCATGGCGACCTACTCGCGGCGCAGGCCCGGCACGCGCCGGTTGCCGCCGTAAGCGGGCAGGCCCGCCTGCTGGGGGGTGATCCTGGCACGGCGGGAGGCCAGGAACTCCCGGATGTCGCTCTCGGTACTCACGCGGTCCAGGCCAAGTGGTCGGCTCCGGAAGTCCTTCGGGGGTTGACTCCGGAGCCGATGTCGGGGGGGCGTCTTCTCAGATGCTGGGGACGTCGAGGTAGAGGCCGCAGGCGCAATCCAGGGCTTCTTCTGGGGTCCCGACGAAGCTGCCGGTGGGCAGGATGGTGTTCTCGTACTTGTCGGTGCTGGCGAGGTAGAGGGCGAAACCCCAGATGCTGGCGGATTCGCCGTAGCGCAGGCGCGTGAGCTCGATGGTCGCCTCGGTCAGTTCGCCGTCGACGTGTGCGAACTGGCTGCGGTAGCAGGCGTGCGAGCCCTGGCCAGGCGGTACGGCTCGCGCGGCGGGCTTCTGGGTGAGGGAGGACTTGGTCGGCTCCGGCACGGTGGGCATGTGGGGGGCATCCTGCCTGGTCGTTGCGTCAGATGTTGCGGGAGGCTTCGGCCGGTAAGATCCACTCCTGCTGATCGGCTTGCCTGCCTTGCCCGTTGCCGCCGCCTGCCTGATATCGCTGACCGCCTCGCAAAGGCACCGGCTGAAGACGATGGCCTACGGCCGCAAGACCCCTCACCGGGCCCGGATACGCGCGCACGTCATGCTCCACGCCGCGCGCGGCCGCTCCAACGCGCGCATCGCCCTCGGCACGGGCCTGCACCTGGGCACGGTCCGCACCTGGCGGGGCCGGTTCGCCGAAGAGGGCCTGCCGGGCTTGGCCGACCGCAAGCGCTCCGGGCGCCCGCCCTCGTTCACGGCGCTGCAGACCGCGCAGGTCAAGGCACTGGCCTGCCGGCTGCCCGCCGAAACAGGCATCCCCCTGTCGCGCTGGTCGTGCCCGGAGCTGGCCCGCGAGGCCGTCGCCCGCCGCATCGCCCCGGCCCTGTCGGCCTCCACCGTGCGCCGCTGGCGGCACGAGGACGCGATCAAGCCCTGGCGGCACCGCTCCTGGATCTTCATCACGGACCGGCACTTCCGTGCCAAGGCCGCCAGCGTCCTGGACCTGTACGCCCACACCTGGCAGGGCGAACCACTCAGGGCCGACGAGTACGTCATCAGCGCCGGCGAGAAGACCTCCATCCAGGCCCGCTGCCGCTGCCATCCCACCCTGGCCCCAGGCCAGGCCCGGGCCATGCGCGTCAAACACGCCTACGGCCGCGGCGGTGCCCTGGCCTACCTGGCCGCCTACGACGTCCAAGCTCGCCGCCGCCCTGCTGAAGGTCGCAGGCCAGAACCAGCCCCCGCTGCGGTTCGTCGCCGGCGACGACTGCCTCGCAGCCGTCGGGGCAAAAGCCCAGGAGCTCCTCGCCCAGGTGGACGCCTCCCGCGCGCTGGGCTCGGGCCTCACCTACACCGACGCCGCCTGATCCATCCCACAACCCTGCACTTCTGAGAGAGACACCATGGAATTCGTCAAGCAGCAGGCCACTGTCAAGGCTCCCGCGGACTGGTTCACCGGCGACGTCTGGTTCGACGTGATCTACGCGGGCCAGGAGCCGTCCCGGATGCGTGCCAACCTGGTCCACTTCTCCCCGGGCGCCCGTACTCACTGGCACTCGCACGTGCTGGGGCAGACCCTGCACGTCGTCTCCGGCATCGCGCTGATCGGCACCCGGGACGGCACCGTCTTCGAGGCCCGCCCCGGCGAGACCGTCACCTGCCCACCGAACGAGGAGCACTGGCACGGCGCCACCCCCGACCGTTTCATGGAGCACATCGCCATGTGGGAGGGCAAGGGCGACGGCAGCACCGAAACCACCTGGAACGAGCCGGTCACCGACGAGCAGTACAACCGCGCCCGCAGCCGCTGACACCGCAACGGTCCCCGATTCAGCTCGAGTTCCCTTGACTGTGCCCCGCGGGCCGACGAAAGGACTTTCGATGACCGACCAGCCCAAGCAGATCGGCGGCGAACGCCGCATGCTCGGCGACTTCGCTCCGAAACTCGCCGAGCTGACCGACGACGTCCTGTTCGAGAACGTGTGGAATCGCACCGAGCTGGCCGCCCGCGACCGCAGCCTGATCACCGTGGCCGTCCTCATCGCGGGCGGCGACGCCGACCAGCTGCGCTTCCACCTCGGACGGGCCAAGGAGAACGGCGTCACCGAGACCGAGCTCATCGAGGCCATCACGCACCTCGCGTTCTACGCCGGCTGGCCCAAGGCCATGACAGCGATCACGGTCGCGAAGCAGGTCTTCTCGGCCTGAGCTGCGGGGAGGAGCCGTCGAGCTCCTCCCGTCTCGGCCGTGTCATACCGCTGTGGAAACGGCGCGATGCGCGTCCCGGAGCGGCGATCACGAACGGAAGGAACACTCTCCCATGCGAGAACCATGCATGCGCCTTGCCGGCAACCTCCGCGTCGACGAACGGGCCAAGCCAACCGCCACAGCGACTCTCGGCGTGATCGCGCTCCCAGCGACGGTGTGCGCGGGACTCAGGCTCGCTGCCGTGGCGCCCGCCGGTGCCTCGTGCGTCGAAGGGATGGTGCGATCGTGAGCCGGATCCTGGTGACCGGTTCCGCGGACGGCCTGGGCCGGGCCGCGGCCGATGCGCTGCTGTCCGCCGGACACGACGTGGTGGTGCACGCCCGGAGCCAGCAGCGTGCTGCGGGCCTCGACACGCTGGTCGACCGTGGGGCGTGCCTCGTGGTGGGCGACTTCACGGAACGCGACGCCGTACGGCGCATCGCCACCGAGATGAACGACGCGCAGCCGCTCGACGCCGTCATTCACAACGCGGGCGTGTGGAGCGGACTGGCGGTCATGCCGGTCAACATCGTCGCGCCGTACCTGCTGACGGTCCTGCTGCGCGGGCCGCGCCGGCTGGTGTACCTCAGCAGCAGTTCGCATTTCGGCGGGCAGCCCTCGCTCGACGGGGTCGACTGGCAGGGCAAGAGCGCAGGCTCCTACTCAGACAGCAAACTGTTCGTCACGACGCTCGCTGCCGCGGTGGCTCGCCTGCGCCCAGAGGTGTTGAGCAATGCGGTCGATCCGGGCTGGGTACCGACGAGGTGGGCGGACCGGGCGCACCGGACGACCTGGAGCTCGGCCATCGGACGCAGGAATGGCTCGCTTCCAGCGACGAACCCCAGGCCCTGACCACCGGCGGGTACTGGTACCACCGCGAGCGGCTGCAACCGCACCGCGCCGTCCACGACGAGGCGTTCCAGGACCGCCTCCTGCGGACGCTGGCCGAGGAAACGGGCACCGCACTCTGAGCGGTCAGGAGCGTTGACGGCACCCCCGCAACACCCTCATCACACACCTGGTCTCTGAGGCACCCAGGGCAACAGGGATATCCAGGAGCGCCTCCATGACTGGGCGGTGCGGGCTCGGATCATCCGCAGCAGTGGCTCGCATCGAGCAACGAACAAGAAGAAGCCTCCCGGCATCTGCCGGGGGGCTGCTAACGCCCGTACGCGGTCCGACGCGGACTCTGCCCGCCGGCACATCAGCATAGAGACGACATCGCGGAGCGAACCCCGGAAGTATTCCTGGAGCACCTTCCTGACCTGCGCTTTCGCGGACCGCCCCGGCTGTGACCTGCTAGGTCGGGTCGCAGAGGCGATCGGAGGCAGTCAGAGGAAACCGCTCTGATTCGACCCCGATTCGAACCGAGCTGCTCGGAGTCAGTCAGAGGCAATCGCCCTCTGATCTGGCTCCAAGTCGGCCCAGGTCGGACGGTGTTGATCAGGCGGTGAACCAGCTGACGGCACTCCGAATCGACCTCGGTCGAGTCGCGATGGGGACGCCTGCCTCCAGCACCGGAGCCAGGCATACGAAGGCCTCCAGGATGGTCATCCCGGAGGCTTCAAGCTGGCACCGATTGGAGGTCGGTAACGGACACCACCCGTGGTTTTAGCGGGCCTGGGTGGCGTCTCTGTCCTTGCGGGACGGCTCCACGGTGCCACACAGCACCGACCAGACAGGTTCTTCCCGACGGCCATTTCACCCAGGCGAGCGACTGGGCCTTCACCACCTGCCTACGGCCGTAGCCGATCTCATTCTGCTCGGGGATGCGGTGGGGCCAGTCGACGACGACTTCGTCGGCGTAGGGGAAGCGGGTGGGGGTGGCGAAGACGGGACGGGCGTCGCAGACGGTGACGCGGTAGCCGAGGAAGCCGCCGGCCTGGCTCAGGGCTTCGGCGAAGTCGACGGCGCCGAAGATCAGCATGCGGGGCGGGGTGCCCTGTCCCCGATGCAGACCTCGGTCGTGCTCACGGCGGCCAAGATCATCCGTTCGCCGGAGGGCGACGCGCTGCGCCGACGGCTGTTCCAGGCGATCGACGCCCTCCGGGACGAACTCGGCGGGCGCGGACTGACCTGCATGGGCTTCCCGTCCCCGATCGTCCCGCTGCTGATCGGGAACGAGAAGCTGGCCCGGGTCACCAACCGGCTCCTGTTCGACCAGGGTGTGCTCGCCTTCATGGTGGAGTTCCCGGTGACCCCGACCGGCTCGTCCCGCTTCCGGCTGCAGGTACAGGCGGGCCACCAGCCCGAGGAGGCCCGCGAGGCGGCCCGAATCATCAACCGGTCCATCACCGAGGCCCGTGCGTACCTGTCGACCGCCTTTCGGGAGCGACCTGGCCTGACAGGCATCCGCCATACGGCGCTTGAGGCGGAGCGTGGCGCACGCTCCGCCTCAAGCCCTTCCTCGCCCTGACCGATGAGAAAGGCAAACTCCTGTGGTTGTTCTCATGAACTGCCAACCCGGCGGGGGTTCTTTGCGTAGCGGGCACCTGGCAGGCGATCACGGCCCGCGGCCTGCGGGCTCGCCCGTGACCGCCGCCGGGCCAGGGCTTCCCACCCGCGAAGTCAGGCTTGGCCGACTCGATGGGAATCAGTCGTGCGCGACCGCGAGCACGATCTTGCCCCGATTGTCCCGCCGCTCCAGCCGCTCGTGGGCCGCGCGCGCCTGGTCCAGCGGCAGAACCGTCTTCACCGGCACGCGGTACGCGCCGGCCGCGACCCGCTCGGCCAGCTCGCGCAGGTCCTCGCGAGGGTCGTAGCCGTGTATCTGCAGATTGGTGAGCTGGAAGCCGAGGATGGACACGTTCTTCGGATAGAAGTCCCGGGTGTCGACGGTGCTCGGCTCCAGCGCGACATTGGCGAGGGCGACCACGCGCCCGCCATGCCCGACCTCACGCAGGCTCCGTTCGAAGGCGCGGCCTCCCACGGTGTCCAGCACGACATCCGCGCCGCGCCCCTCGGTCAGCCGCAGCACCTCCTCGACGGACGCGTCATCGGGGTACGCGGAGGTGTCGACCGTGACGTGGGCGCCCAACTCCGCTGCCCACGCGGTCTTCTCCGGCGAGCCGGCGATGGCGATGACGCGCGCTCCGGCCTCCGCCGCGATCTGCACGGCCGCGCTCCCGACTCCGCTCGCGGCGGCCTTCACGACCACGGTGTCGTCCTTGGTCACCTTGGCCAGGTGACGCAGGCAGTACCAGGCGGAGAGCCAGGCGACGGGCAGCGCGGCCGCCTCCGTCAGGTTCAGGCCGTCCGGCAGGACGGTCACTTGCGTGGCCGGAACGGCCACCAGCTCGGCGTAGAAACCAGGTGTGTTCACCCCGTCCAGGGCCATGACCCGCTGTCCGACACTGAGGCCGGTGACGCCCTCTCCCACCGCCGCGACGGTTCCGGCTCCCTCCAGCCCCGGGATCAGCGGCGGACGCCCGGCCCGGTGGTAGACCCCGGCCCGTACGAGGGCATCCGCACGGTTCACCCCTGCCGCGGCCACCCGGATCAGTACCTCGCCGGGGCCCACGACCGGGTCCGGCACCTCCACCGGCACCAGGACCTCGGGGCCGCCGAACTCATCGATCCGCACCGCACGCATACCGCACCTGCCCTCTTGAGGAAGCCCGGCACCCTTCCGGCAGGAGCACGGACACAGTCACACCGGTTGAACCGGTGTCACACTGCAACACCCTATGAACCGGTGTCAAGGCGGTAGGCTGCGCTTATGACCCGCGCACCCGCTTCCGTCCGACCGGAAGGCACAGACCCAGCGCTCGCGTTCCCGTTCATCGGCGGCCGCCCCTGCCTGAACTTCGTCGCCACCCTCGGCAAACGGCACAGCGGCACCCCACTGGAGCGGCTCCCCGACCCCGGGGCCCTGGCCCGCTGGATCGACGAGGCCGGATTGCACGCCGGCACGGACGGCGGGCCGGCACGGGTCACCGCCAGAGACCTGACGTTCGCCCGCACCCTGCGCGAGGCCGCTTACCGGCTGCTGGGCGCCGCGATGGACGAGCGAGCCCCCGACCCGGCCGATGTCGCGGCGGTCAACGAAGCAGCCGCCCGGCCCGACCTCGCCCCACAACTCACCCAGCCGGCGGGTCCCTTGCACTGGAAGGCCGGCCACCCGGCCCAAGCGGCCCTCGCGACAGTGGCCCGGGACGCCGTCCTCCTGGTCGGCGGCCCCCTGCTGACCCGGGTGAAGGAGTGCGAGAACCCGGAGTGCTCACTGCTCTTCCTGGACGACTCCCAGGCCCGTCGCCGACGCTGGTGCTCCATGGACCGGTGCGGCAACCTTGCCAAGGTCGCCGGCTACCGGTCCCGCAGCCGTGCCGCCTCCACACATTGAAGCAAAACTGGGTGCGGCTCGTCTCGAGTGAGGTCACTGCTCGACCTGCCGTTTGCCGATCACCGGCCCGCACCGGCGGCCGATCGCCGCTGTGGCGGCATCGAACGAGCCGCGCGCCGCCTCGATCGGGCCAGCCGCGTGACTTGGTGACTGTGCCGCAGCCGGGGCAGGGATAATGCCACGTCGGCGGGGTGCAGGTTGCCCGAGCCGGGTGCTCGCCACGCGCACCGGCGCACGGTGACCGTGCCGAACAGTGTGGCCGGCAACCGCCGGTGGCCGTACTCGATGCGCGTGCGCACGACCTCTGGACCGGTCGGCGGGTGCGGGCGGTCGGGTGGCCTCTTCCTCCCGCAGGGCCCGCATTTCCAGGTGGTCCGACAGGGAGCTGCCGCAGGATGTCGCGACAACGAGCGTGGTGAACAAACGAGTTGAACGGTCAAAGGAGTCAGCTGTCGAGGGTGTGTCGTACCGTGCCACGGGGCTCTTCTCTCCGGGGACGTTTGGTTGGCGCCTTCGAATCCAGGGAGAAGAGCCCCGCTCTCGTTGCTGCCCTTACGATTCCGCTGCGTCCTCCCGGACAGCCGCGGTGAAGCGGCCCGGCTCGTCCTCGGTCAACCAGCCCGGTCCGCCAGCAGTTTCAACTTCGCACGCCGCCCCTCGACCTTCGACTTGTCGGTGCTCAACCCGGGCGCGGCGGCCACCTGGGCGGCCCGCAACGGATGCCCGGCATCGACCAGCACCTCGACAAGGTCCTGGTACGCCGGCGGCAGCACCGCCACTGCGAGACCCGGGCGCCACGGCACCACCGTCAGCACCCCGATCGGGCGAGGCGGGAGCGGACTCCACCGCCACCGAGCCCGCCTCCTCAACTCTCCCCGGGACCATGGGTCGAACCGGCCTCCACGCGATCTGCGCCCGCCTCGCCTAGGATCTCGGCGACCGTCTCCCGGGCGATCTCCAGCCGGGCCAGATGTTCCTCAGCCTCCGCCACATGCTCGGTCAACGCATCGATCTCACGGCGGAGCCCGGCCGCTTCCTCCCGCGCGGCCGCCTCACGCCGCTGCAGCTCTTCGATCAGCGAACCCGTCCGACCGCCACCTCGCCCCCATCCGAAACGGCAGAAGGCACCGCGCCGTCATGGCACGCCGCCCCACAACTACGCAGGTCAACACGTCACTGCAGGAGAACTGCACTGGTCATTCGATCCCAAGGGGCCCAATACCCAGATCCTCACGCATGAGGCCCCGCATGTGGGTCATGGCCGTGCGACGCTGTGCAAGCAGGGGCGCGTCCTCAGCGGAGCCGACAGCCCTGGCGTAGGCGTCGCGTATCCGGCGCAGGCTGTGAAACGCCTCATTCCCGGCCACCACGACCTGCGGCGGGCCCACGAGCCATAGGCGTTCGCCCGCCGTCGAGCACCCAGTCGTACGACGCAGCTCTCCAGCACCGCCTGTGGACCGCCTCGCAGAAGCTCACCAGTGTGGAGTCCGGCGCCGTTGGCGAGGCCTGCAGCAAGTCTCCGCTTCGCCGCCGGTGACGGCGTTCGTTCGGGCTGCGCCGAAACCTTCCGAGGATCCGCCAGGACTTCGGCCGGACCGCGCCACACTCAACCGAAGCCCCGCCACGCCGGAGTCCTCAGGAGGGAGACTCCGGCGTGGCGTCCTCGTTCTGCTCCGGGCCGCTCGGCGGCTCAGGCGGCCGCCAGCTTTCGGATGCGCGGATGGTTCTCCAGCGCCCACCGCACGGTCTTCGGCGGGCGTCCGAGCAGGGTTTC
>NZ_JBWLKM010000091.1:0-30994 GCF_059026085.1 Streptomyces sp. a15
AGCCCGAAAGCCGACGATCACACGATCGAGCTAAATCACCCTCACGCACGCTTCCCGGCGAGCAGTTGCCTACCCCTCCGGCACCACCGTCGCCACGATCCGCTCCACCAGCCTTTCCGGCACGCTCACCCCGGGCAGTACGCCGTCCAGGACGCCCGGCAGGGTCAGGTGTTCCAGGATCAGTCCGAGCATCGCGAGGTAGAGCACGGTGACGGTCTCGTCGCCGCCGGGCAGCCCGGCGTCCCGGTGGAACTCCATGCCGTACTCCAGGTCCCCGCGCACCGACTTGGTGTAGGAGGCGAGCAGTCCGGGGCGGCGGGTGGCTTCGAGGCGCATCTCCAGGAGGGCGAGATAGCCGGTGCGGTCGCGGGTCGCGCGGGTCATGAGGTCGTGCATGAAGGCGGTCACCAGTGAGCGGTCCCTCGGTCCTTTCAGCAGGTCGGCCATCACCTCGGGGTCGGGCGCGAGCCGCACGTGCAGCCGGGCGTCGATCTGCCGCAGCAGGTCGTCGCGGTCGGTGAAGTAGTTCGAGGCCGTCCCCACCGGCACCCCCGCCTCGGTGTCCACCGCGCGGAACGTCAGCCCGCGCGCCCCCTCGCGCGCGAGCACCTCGACCCCGGCGTCCACGAGCGCGGCCCGCCGCTCCGGATTGCTGGCCATGCGGAATCCCCTCTGCCATTTGATTCCGTGCCCGGAATCCACTTGCAACCACTACAACCGAAGTACTACAACTGAAGTTGTTCACCGGGCAGCCTACGAAAAGAGATCGGCTTGCGAAAGCTCACCTACTTCATCGCCTGCTCCATCGACGGGTTCATCGGGGACCCGGGCGGCGACGCGACGACCATGTACCGCTTCGTCGACGAGGAGTTCTTCGAGTTCCTCGGCACCGAGTATCCGGAGACCATTCCGACTCACGGCCGCCGGGGCCTCGGTATCGACGACCGGCCGAACCAGAAGTTCGACACGATCATCCAGGGCCGCGCCAGCTACGACATCGCGCTCAAAGAGGGCATCACCAGCCCGTACGCCCACCTGCGCGAGTACGTCGCCTCGCGCACCCTCGAGGAGTCGCCGGACCCGAACGTCGAGATCGTCGCCGACGACCTGGTCGGGAGGGTGCGCGCACTCAAGGCGGAGGACGGCGAACTCGGCATCTACCTGTGCGGCGGCTCGGTGCTCGCGGGCGAACTGCTCGACGAGATCGACGAGCTGGTCATCAAGACGTATCCGATCGTGCTCGGCACCGGCATGCCGATGTTCGGGTCCGGCTTCGCGGTCACCGACTTCGCGCTCGACTCGGTGCGCACCTTCGGTAACGGGGCGCTCGTGCGGACGTACAGCAGGAAGCGCTGAGGCCCCGCGCCCCCTACCCTGAAGGCATGGACAGCGACGCACATGCCTGTCCCGCATGCGGACAGCCCGTCGATACAGTCGTCCGGCGTCACAAGACGCTGGGCGCGTGGGTCCCGGTATGGGTGCCCGGCCCGTGCCGCAACCGGAAGTGCGAGGCGTACGTCGCCAAGGCCGCGGACGAGGCCGCGGCCGACGACAAGCACCGCACCCCGTGACGAACACGCCCGTGACGAACACGCCCGTGACGAACACGCCCGTGACGAACACGCCCGTGACGAACACGCCCGTGACGAACACCTCCACGGACACCGCCGACACGAAGAAGACCTGAGCCGAGTCCAGGAAAAAGCGGGTCGAAGAAAAAGCCGAGCCGAGTTGTCGAGAACCCCCGACCGGCTCCGACGTCCCCTGTGAGAGCCCGCCCACCACGGGCGGACCGAGGCGAAGACGCCGAAGACGCGAAGGAGCGAACTCATGAAGTACCTGGTCATGGTGCAGGGCACCCAGGCGGGCTACGAGGCGATGAGCGGCAAGGCATCCCCGGGCTCCCCGGCCTGGAGCGAGCAGGAGATCCAGGCGATGTACGCCTACATGGAAGCGATCAACAACGACCTCTCCGAGACCGGCGAGTTCGTCGACGGGCAGGGCCTGGCCGAGCCCGCGAAGATCCGCACGGTCGCGCTCGGTGACGACGGCAAGGCGGTGATCACCGACGGCCCGTACAGTGAGACCAAGGAGCTGATGGCCGGTTACTGGGTGCTGGAATGCGAGAGCCTGGAGCGAGTCACGGAGATCGCCGACCGTGTCACCCGTTGCCCCCAGCCCGCCGGGGCGCCGAACTACCCGGTGGTGATCCGGCCCATCCTGGACGGCGCCGGGGACATCTGATGACCCGAACGTGAGCACCGGCCGCGAGATCGAGGACCTGCTGCGCCGCCACGCGCCGCAGGTCCTCGGCGCGCTGGTCAGGCGGTACGGCCATTTCGACGCCGCCGAGGACGCCGTACAGGAGGCACTCCTCGCGGCGGCCGGGCAGTGGCCCTCGGCAGGGGTGCCGGACAATCCGCGCGGGTGGCTCATCAAGGTGGCCTCGCGGCGGCTGACCGACGCGCTGCGGGCGGAGGAGGCGCTGCGGGCGCGGGAGGAGAAGGCGGCGGCACTCGCCCCGCGCGACGCGTTCACGTCACCACCGCCGGGCGTGGACCGGGCGCCCCGCGAGGACGACACCCTCTCGCTCCTCTTCCTGTGCTGCCACCCCGATCTGCCCCCGCCCGCGCAGATCGCGCTCACCCTGCGCGCGGTCGGCGGCCTCACGACGGCGGAGATCGCCCGGGCGTACCTCGTCCCCGAGGCGACCATGGCCCAGCGCATCAGCCGTGCCAAGCAGAAGGTGCGCGGGGTGCGCTTCGGGCGGCCGGACAACTGGGCCGAGCGGCTGCCCGCCGTCCTGCAGACCCTCTACCTGATCTTCAACGAGGGCCATACGGCGACCTCCGGCCCCGCCCTCCAGCGGCGCGACCTCGCCGGCGAGGCGATCCGTATGACCCGTACGGTCCACCGCCTCCTCCCCGACGACGGCGAGGTGGCCGGCCTGCTGGCCCTGATGCTGCTCACCGACGCCCGCCGCGATGCCCGCAGCGGCCCGCACGGCGAGCTGATCCCCCTCGACGAGCAGGACCGCGACCGCTGGGACAGGGCCGCGATCGAGGAGGGCGTCGCCCTGGTCACCCGCGCCCTGAGCCACGGCCCCGCCGGCCCCTACCAGGTGCGGGCCGCCATCACCGCGGTGCACGGCGAGGCGCCGACCGCCGAGGCGACGGACTGGCGGGAGATCCTCGGCCTGTACGACGTCCTCGTGCACCTGGTCCCAGGGCCCGTCGAGCGGCTGGGCCGTGCGATCGCCGTCGCCATGGTGCGGGGGCCGCGAGCCGGGCTCGCCGAACTGGACGCCCTGGAAAGCGAGTTGCGCACGGGCCACCGTCTGGATGCGGTGCGGGGTCATCTCCTGGAACGCGCCGGCTCGTACGACGAGGCCCGCGCCGCCTACGAATCGGCCGCGGCCAAGACCCTGAGTCTGCCGGAACAGCGCTACTTGCGGGCGCGGGCGGCCCGCCTGAGCCCGTAACTTGATCCCATGCCCAGCCCCACGCCCCCCACGCCCCCCACGCCCCTCCTTCACCTCACCGAGCGCTCCCTCTGGGAGGCGGCCCGCGCGCGAGGCACGTACGAGATGTCGACCCGCGGCCGCACCCTCCAGGAGGAGGGCTTCATCCACTGCTCGACCCGCGCCCAGCTCCCGCGCACGGCGGCAGTCTTCTACGAGGGCGTCGAGGATCTCGTGGTCCTCGTCGTGGACCCCTCCCGCCTCGACGTGCCGGTGAAGTACGAGGAGGCGAAGCCCGGCGGCGAGGAGTTCCCGCACGTGTACGGGTCCATCCCGGTGGCGGCCGTGGTGGACGTGGAGGCGTGGGACTGAGCGCGGATCAGTCGCACGTGTACGGGTCCATCCCGGTGGCGGCCGTGGTGGACGTGGAGGCGTGGGACTGAGCGCGGATCTGCGGTTCTGCGGATCTGCGGATCAGGCGGGAAGTCCGCCCGTCTGCGGGTCACGGCCCGTCAGGCAGTACGTGCCGCCCGCCGGATCGCGCATCACCGTCCAGTGGCGGCCGTGGGCCACGAGCTCCGCGCCGAGCCGCTGGTGCTCGACGCGGGTCGCTGCGATGTCCGCGCAGGCCAGGTCAAGGTGGGCGGAGACGGGCCGTTCCTCGCCGAGGCGCTGGAGGAGGATGCGGATCGGCAGCCCGGGCGGCGGCTTGACCACATGGAACTCGGGGAGCGATCCGGGCAGGGACTGCCAGTCGGGCAGCAGCGCGCCCCAGAAGGCCACCTCGGCGTCGTACGCGGACGGCGGGACGTCGACACACACCTGGTCGAGCCGGCTGCCCCGCACCACCGGCGGCCGCACCGACTCCCCGTGCCAGGGCACGGCACAGAACAACTGCCCCGCAGGCGACCGCAGCACGGCCCACCCCTCGTGCTCGGCGGCCATGGACGCCCCGCACCCCACCGCCGACGTCACGAACTCCGGTACGTCCGCCACGGCGAAGTCGAGATGCGCGCCCCCGGCGCCGTCCGCCACGCCCTGGACCTTCACGCAGGCGTCCGTGCCGTCCGGCACGAGGGTCGCGAACTCGCCCTGTTCGCCCCGGGCTTCGGACAGCCGCGTGTCCGTGACGGCCGTCCAGAACTCCTGGGCCCGGCCGAGGCCCTGGGCGGGCCGGTCGATGAAGGCGTACGTCCAGCGGATGCTCATGCGGTGATCGTAGGCGGGGGAGGCCCGGCGGTCTCGCTCACCCGGGCGCGTGGACCTGGGACAGCCTTTGCCTTCGGTTCGCCGGGGATTGGCTTCCGCTTGTTTGCATTGCGGAATGGACCACATCACGTTGTGGGTGGCCGTCGTCATCGTCACGGCGCTCGCCTTCGACTTCACCAACGGCTTCCACGACACGGCGAACGCGATGGCCACGTCCATCGCCACGGGGGCGCTCAGGCCCAGAACTGCCGTACTGATCAGCGGGATCCTCAACGTGGTGGGTGCCTTCCTGTCCACCGAGGTGGCGAAGACGATCTCCGGCGGCATCGTGGACGACACGCTCGTCACGCCCGGGATGATCTTCGCAGGCCTGGTCGGGGCGATTCTGTGGAATTTGCTGACCTGGCTGCTCGGGCTGCCGTCGAGTTCGTCGCACGCGCTGTTCGGCGGGCTGATCGGGGCGGTGTGGGTCGGCGCCGGCTCCCACGGCGTGCACTTCGACAAGGTGGTCGAGAAGGTGCTGATCCCGGCCGTGGCCTCGCCGGTGGTGGCGGGCGCCGCGGCGCTGATCGCCACCTACCTCGCCTACCGGCTCACCGCCCGGGCCCGCGAGAACTCGGTGACGAAGGGCTTCCGGCTCGGCCAGATCGCCTCCGCCTCCCTCGTCTCCCTCGCCCACGGCACGAACGACGCCCAGAAGACCATGGGCGTCATCACCCTCACCCTGATCTCGGCGGGGGCGCTCGGGCACGACGCCGGTCCGCCGGTGTGGGTGATCGCGTCGGCGGGGCTCGCCATCGGCCTCGGTACGTATCTCGGGGGCTGGCGGATCATCCGCACCATGGGCAAGGACCTGACCGAGATCCAGTCGCCGCAGGGCTTCGCCGCGGAGACGGCCTCCACGACCGTCATCCTCACCTCCGCGCACCTCGGCTTCGCCCTGTCCACCACACAGGTGGCATCGGGCAGCATCCTCGGGGCGGGCCTCGGCCGGCGCCTCGCGGAGGTGCGCTGGGGCATCGCGGGCCGGATGGTGCTGGCCTGGCTGGTCACGCTGCCCGCCGCCGCGCTGGTCGGCGGCGTCTCCGCGAGCGTGGTCAAGCACGGCGGGAACGCCGGCACGGTCGTGGTCGCCCTCGTCGGCGCCGCCGTCGCCGCGGGCATCGTCGCCCTCTCCCGCCGCAACCCGGTGAGCGCGCACAACGTCAACGACGCCCACGAGGTCGCCCTCCGAGCCACCGAGCCGACGCGTGTCGGTACGGCCGCCTGAGCCAAGGGAGTTCACACCATGAGCATCGACTGGACCGCACTCGGCCAGGTCACCGCCGTGAGCATCGGCGTCACCGTCGCCGTGGTCGTCGTCTTCGCCCTCGGCATCCTCGGCCTCGCCCGCTTCGAGGAGGCGCGGGAGGGGAACGACGGCATCTCGGCGGTCGGCCTCGCCCAGGCCGGCCTGTGCTTCGTCGCCTGCGCGGCGGTGGTGGCGTACGGGATCTGTCTGATCGTGCCGCAGTTCCACTGACACGGGCTTCAGGCAAGAGACCGGGACGGCGAACTCCGGCCGCCCCGGCCTCTGTCGACGGGGCACACGGCGGCCGACCGTGCCTGAGTACGCGTACTCAGGCCGAGTGTGTCGCTCGGCCCTGGCGCGGCCGATCCGCGTTCCCCATGATGCAATCCTCCCTGCGTCAGAAGAGGTACTCATGGGTCGTGACCTGCAGCTGCGCTCCGCCACTCCGGAGGATCTCGAGTGGATCCAGGAACTGCGTCACCGGGTGTACGCACAGGAGTTGGGCCAGCATGCGCCGGATCCGTCCGGGCGGCTGCGTGACGGACTGGACGGCGACAACGTCTACCTGGTCGCGGCGCGGGGCTCGGCACGCATCGGTTTTGTCAGCCTGACTCCGCCCTGGCTGGGGCGCTACGCGCTCGACAAGTACCTGACCCGTGACGAGCTGCCGCTGCTGACCGAGGACGATGTGTTCGAGGTGCGGATCCTCACCGTCGAGCCGCGCTGGCGGGCCTCCGCGGCGGCACCGCTGCTGATGTACGCGGCGCTGCGCTGGATCGCCGCCCGGGGCGGTCGCCGGGTGGTGGCGATGGGGCGCACCGAGCTGCTCGCCATGTACCGGGCCGCCGGCCTGCGCCCGGTCGGCCGTACCGTCCACAGCGGTGCGTTGACGTTCGAGGTGCTGACCGGCGACGTGACCGAGCTGACGAAGGCCACGATGGACCGCTACCGCACCACGTTGGAGCGTCTGCGGTCCGAGGTGGACTGGCGGCTGGACGTGCCGTTCGCACCCCGGCCGGACGGCTGCGAGCACGGCGGCGCCTCGTTCACGGCCGTCGGGACGGACTTCCGCAGCCTGCACCGGCGTCATCAGGTCGTCGCGGCCGACGTGCTGGACGCCTGGTTCCCACCGGCCCCCGGGGTGCGGGCGGCGCTCGCGGACGATCCGGACTGGGCCGCCCGCACCTCGCCGCCGACCGGCGCCGAGGGCCTGCTGGCGGAGATCGCCGCGGCCCGGGCGCTGCCGACTGGGGCGCTCGCGGTGGGCGCCGGTTCGTCCGACCTGATCTTCAGGGCGTTCGGCCAGTGGCTGACCCCGGAGAGCAGAGTGCTTCTGATGGACCCGGGCTACGGCGAGTACGCCCACGTCACGGAGCGGGTGATCGGATGCCGGGTGGACCGGTTCCGGTTGCGCCGCGAGGACGGCTGGCGGATCGATCCGGCCCGGCTGTCCGCTGCCGTCGCCTCCGGCCGCTACGACCTCGTGGTGGTGGTCAACCCGAACAACCCGACCGGACGCCACGCACCGGCCGCGGAACTGCGCTCCGTGATCGCCGCCGCACCGGCTCGAACCCGTTGGTGGATCGACGAGGCATACCTCGGCTATGTCGACATGACCGAGTCGCTCGCCGGCCTCGCCGCGACGGACCCGCGGGTGGTGGTCTGCAGCTCGCTGTCCAAGATGTACGCGCTGTCCGGTATGCGGGCCGCGTACCTGGTGGCCGAGCCGACCACCGCGGCGCGGCTACGGCTGCGGACACCGCCCTGGCCGGTCAGCCTCCCGGCACAACTGGCCGCGGTGGCAGCCCTGCGCGACCCGGCGTACTACAGCGCCTGCTGGCTGCGCACCCACGCGCTGCGCCGGCAGCTGGCCGGCGACCTGGCCGGGTTGGACGAGGCCCTGGTGGTGGAGGAGGGCGTGGCGAACTTCCTCACCGTGACCCTGCCGTCCGGCGGGCCGAGCGCCGCACAGGTGGTGAACGAGTGCCGCCGCCGCGATGTCTACCTGCGCGACCTGTCGCCGATGTCCTCGGAGTACCAGGGGCGCACCGTGCGCATCGCGGTCAAGGACACCGCCGAGAACGCGCGCATCGTGGCCGCCTGTCGGGCCGCCCTGGACGTGCTGCTGCCGCGTGCGGCGGCCTCGCTCCCTTCGATGCCTGAGGGCGTTGCCGCCGCCGGATCCGCTCGATGATCACCGTGGCCTCCCTGGCGCCCTACCTCGGTGGGGCGCTGGCGCTCGGCGGCATCGCGGTGGCCGCGTCCCGGCGTCGCGAGCTGCTGATCCGGTGGTGCGCCTGGGCGGTCGGAGTGCCCCTGGTCACCGGTGCGTTCTGGCTGGGCCGCCCGGGCGCCGCGGCCGTCGCCATCGCGGTCGGGGTGATCGCGGTGATGGAGTTCGGCGGGCTGATGCGGCTGGGCCGGCCGGACCGGGCGGTGCTGGCCGCGGCGGTGGCGGGCGTGGTGCTGACCGCCTGGCTGGCGCCCGGGCAGGAGCTCCGGGCGGCCGCGATCGGGGCGCTCGCGGTGGCCGCGGTGCCCCTCCTGGCCGGCGACGCCGACCACGGCCTGCACCGGCTCTGTGCCGGGCTGCTCGGGCTGGCCTGGCTGAGTGTGCTGTCCGCGCTGGTGCCGCTCGGGGCGAGTGCGCTCGCGTTGTTCGTGGCGGTCTCGGTCGCCGACATCGTGGCGTACTTCGCCGGTCAACGGCTGGGCGGGCCGCGGCTGTCGCCCCTCTCCCCGGCCAAGCGGTGGAGCGGGACCCTGGCCGGGGCCGCGGCCGGCCTCGGCGTGCTCGCCGTGCTGTCCGCGCTGAGCTGGCCGATGGCGGTTGCGGTGGCGGTCGGCGGCCCGGCCGGCGACCTGCTCGAATCCATGGTCAAGAGAGGTGTGCGGACGAAGGACGCCGGCCACTGGCTGCCCGGCTCCGGCGGCCTGCTGGACCGCATCGACTCGCTGCTCGTCGCGCTGGCCGTCCTGCTCGTTCTGCGCTGACATGTGCCGAGGGCCCGTCAAATGCCTCGCCCTGCGGCCGCCTCCCGCCGCCTCCGGCCGCCTTCGTGCTCTACGAGTCCCCGATCCCGCCGCATGGGCCGGTCGCGGGCGAGGCCGTCGGAGCCCCTTCGAGCAGACGGTGACGGAGGGCGACCTGGACCAGGCCCTCGCCTTCGGCACGCGGAATCTCCTGCGGATGCCGCAGGAGGCGACCGAGGAGATCCGCCTCACCGCCCCGCACTCCTCGTCACCGGCGAACTCAGCCCGCCCGTCCTGCCCGACACCTCCCGGCGCCTTGAGAACGTGCTGCCCGGCAGCCGCCTGGTCCAGATGCCCGGCCACGCGCACGAGGCGTATCCGACCGCCCCGGACATGCCGGTCGAGGAGATTGCGAAGGGGCCCGACCGGAGTGTGTCCGGTCGGGCCCCTTCGGGTTGCCCGTAGACCCGCGATGGTGCACCGATCGCCGGTCGGGAGCAGGCTGACGGAAGGTCAGGCCTTCTTGGTCTCCTAGTAATGGGGCGGGTCGGTGACCTGCGGGGATCTTCTCTGTGGGGCACTGACCTGGCCTTTTATCGATTGCTTGCGATGGGGTGCGACGGTCTTGATTGGGTGTCCTGCGGACTGTATGCGGACTGGTGGAGCCGGTTGTGCGGAGAGGGCGTAGGACGAGGTGACAGTTCTACGGACCTGAAGTTCTCGAGGATGTAATCGGCAGCCCGGTCCGGACACGTACAGGGTGAGAGCACCAGAGGACGAGGAGGGCGCAGCGTGGGGCAAACAGCGGATGACTGGAGCGGCTTCGAGGCGATCTACCGGTCCACGTACGTGGCTGTGCTGCGTTTTCTACGACGTCGGGTGGCGTGGGACGACGCGGAGGACGCGACGGCAGAAGTGTTCGCCACCGCATGGCGCAGGCGGCAGGACATGAAAGGCGAGCCCATTCCATGGCTGTTCGGAATCGCCCGGCACGTCGCGGCGAACACACTGCGGTCTTCTGGCCGGGCCGCACGACTCGGTGACCGTCTCCGTGATTGCTCGGCGGAGGGAGATATTCGAGCGGCAGAGGACGAAGTCCTGGGTCGCCTGGGAGCGGTAGACGCCTTGGCCCAGCTGTCCCCGGACGATCGCGATGCGCTGATGCTCGTGTCCTGGGACGGGCTGCAGGCGAGCGACGCGGCGAAGGCCATGGGGCGCAGCCGGGGAGCCTTCGCCGTCCAGTTACATCGGGCGAGACGGCGCCTGGAACGAGCCATGACCGAAGAGGGATTGAACCCGGACGAATTGTCGGCGTTGGCACTTGAGGGGAGAGCGGGATGAAGGGCGAAGTCGAGCGCGTGCGGAGGTTGCTGCCCGATGCCATGGATCCGGCTGCAGCGTCTGTGCCGCTCGGAGAGTCTGCTCAGCTCTCCGAGCGGGCTGAGAGTGAACTGACGAGCCTCCGCTTGTCGGCAGTCGCAGAGGCAGGGGGAGCGTCCCGCAGCAGGCCCGGCCGCCGGATCGTACTCACCGCTCTGGTGGCCTCGGCAGCGGCTGGCGCGGTGGTGGTCAGCGGTGGCGTGCCGGGGCCGGGATCGGGATCGGGATCGGGATCGGGAAGAGAGGCTGTCGCCTACGCGGTAACCCCTCCGGTGCTGTCCCTCACACCGGTGAAGTCAGCACCGCAGGACTTCCTGCGGGACTTCGCGGCAAGGGTGGCAAAGCTGCCACGAGAGCGAATCCATGGACCATACGAGTACACCAAGGTCTGGGGGTGGGCACTGAACACCAGCGGTGACGTGCCCGGCGGAGTGGCGAACGCGGCGGTCCCCGAGGAAACGGAGTCCTGGGTCAAGGGCGACGCGTCGGGCCGCAGGCGCATTGTGTACGGCGAGCCGATCTTCCCCAATCCCGACCAGGAGAAGGACGCCAGAGACGCTCAGCTCATCGCCGGTAAGAAGATCGAGGACACCGAATACGGCCCGGGGAAGTTCCCGAGCTTGGAGAGCGACGCCTGGAAGGACGTCGCACCGTTCTCTGCGAGGCCCAAAGAACTGGCGCGGCAGCTTGGTGAGGTGAACTGGGAATCCGGGCTGTTGGTCAAGGGCGTCGAGGACATGCTGCGCTACGCCGGCAGGTCAGGGCCTCTGGACCCGGCTCTCCGCGCTGCAGCCTTGCAGGTTCTGGCCGAGGCCCAGGACGTGAGTGTCTCTACGACGACGACGTGGCAGGGACAGGAGGTCGTCGCGGTGACCCAGGGGGAAACCTGGAAGGGGAGCACTTCGCGCCAGTCGGTGCTCTTTGACCCGCGTACCGGCGATCTGGTGGGCAGCGAGGATGCTCTGTTCGGGAACGCGCGCGCGTTGAAGATCAAGGTGCCGGCGACGACATCCGTGAGCGAGGTGCTGGCACGGGAGACAGCGATGAACGTCGATGAAAGGCCCAAGTCATGACCGAGCGGAAGCGGCCGAGGCCCTCATGGGTCGAAACAATCCGGCTACCTGGCCACGACTCCTCGCGTGGCGAGCCGAAGCCTGACCTTCTGGTTGAGGATGTGAGGCAGGGAGTCCTGGCCGGACTGTTCGAGGCGGGTGCCCTGCTCCCCGAGGTGCCGCAGCTACAGCGCATATACGCCCTGAACCCGGACGGTGTGCGGGACGCTATGTCGTGCCTGCGGCGGGAGGGCATTGCAAATCTCCACGATGAGTACGAGGAGACCTACTTCGTCGACGACGACTACGTGCGCAGCATGGGGCAGAAATCTCGGTGACGCCGGGTGGCACGCCCGTGGATCGGACGCGCCACCCGGCCAGTCAGGATCTGACTAGAGGCGGCACGCCTTGAAACGCGATGCCTTGTCGTTGTTCACGCCCAGGCTGGAGACCTTGGTCCAGGGGTTCTCCACCCAGAGCTGCCTGCTGAGGTTGTCGTACACGGTGACCTTCATGCCCCAGTAGTCGATGTTCCGGGTGGTGTTGACCCAGGAACTTGTCTTCCGGGAGAAGTCGTAGTCGGCGAGGTTGATGCTGGCGGAGCAGTGGGCCCAGTTCCACTGCAGGCGCCGGCCGCCGAAGTTCGAGTTCTGGTAGAAGCAGTACCAGCGGTTGTCGTTGGCGCCGGCAGGGCAGTTCTCCCAGTCGGCGGCCTCGGGCTCGGCGGAGGTGTCGTCCGCATCCGGCGCCGCGGCTGGGCTTGACGGCGGAGCGTCCTCCTGCCCCGGCAACGGGAGCACGAGGACGGCTTGACTATCGGCCCATGAGATTTCGTTGGCGCTGATCTGAACGCCACCCGTGGTGGCGGCGAGGGTTGTGTCGATCTCGCTCTGAAGAGCCTCGCGCTGTTCGCTGCTGAGCGCTTCGACCTCGGCGCGGCCGTCCGCCACCGAGACTTGCGGCAGACTCGCCTGTTGTGCCTGTGCCGTGCCGTTACTGACGGTGAGTGTTCCCACGAGAGTCAGTGCTCCCAGGGATACGCTCAGGGCCCGTCTTAAATGACGCGCGATCACCCGGTTCTCCGTTCGGTTGATCTATCAGGACAAGACCGGATTGAACGCGCCTTCGATAAACGTCCGATAAATCTGCACCTGAAAGGCACAGGAGAGTCGCAGCTGTCTCACTGCTTTGGGTGCGGAGTCTGGGGTGAGTGTGCCTTCTGTTGGCTCATCTCCTTTCAGGTACCGTTGCGTTCGATCTCGATGGCGAGAGCGCCGAGGGCTTCCTTCTCAGGTGGGTAGATGGCGCGAATGTTGGCGATCTGCTGCTCGCGGGTGGCAGTCGGGTTGACGTTGGCCGGTCCCTCGCCGTCCAACAGCGCCTCGAAGTCGTGATACTCGGTGACCCGCTTGACCTTGACCTCGCAGGTCTCATCGGTGCCCTTGATACGGAAGCGGATGGTGTCACCGGCGGCGAGGTCGGCGAGGTGCGGGTACTTCACCCGCACCTCGATGGTCTTGGTGTCCGCGGCGACGAGGTCGAAGTACTGGCGGTAGAGGTTGAGTTCGTGGACGCGGGCGGTGGTGTCGGTCATGGGGCGGGAACGCTCCTGAGGGCTGGTGCGGTCATCATGCGGCCGATTTCGGCGGCCGAGTACGAGCGGAAGAAGTGGCGTGGGTCGGACAGCAACGTATCGGTCATGGAGAGGAGTTGCTCGGCGTACTCCGTCACGGTGCCGGGCCATTGCCGGGTGTCGAGCATCCAGCCAGCGGCCCCCGCGGGCAAAGGAGCGAGGCCCTCGCGGATCAGCGACTTGGACAGCTTGGCGCCGGTGTCGGTGACGACTTGGGGACAGAAGAGGCGGGCCGGGAGCTGGGCGCGTGTGAGGCCGACGGCCTGGAGGGCCTCGTCGACCAGGTGGGATCCGAAGACCCAGTCGCTGCCCTTGACCATGATGTGCAGGGTGCTGTGAGGGTCGGACAGGGCCAGTTCCTTGACCATGTTGCGGTACAGGGTGGCCAGGTCGAGGTAGGCGCCTCCGGCTGGGGTGATGGTGGCCCGGTAGGGGCCGTGATGGAGGCAGACGGCAGCCACTTGCGCGGCCTCGCGGTCGGCGAGGTGGACTTGGGTGCGTTCGGCGTGTTTCTCGGCCCAGCCGCAGTCGGACTGCGGGCAGGGAACGCGCAGGTGTGGTGTGCCGGTGGAGGGGGCGAGCCACCAGCGGGCGGCGTCGAGGCGGGGCAGGAGTCGGAGCCAGGTGCGGCGGAAGTGCGCGCCGGCTTGTTGCTGGCTGTAGGTCTCGACCCGGTGTGGGATGCCCAGGCGCCGGGACAGCACCGTGAAGAGGGGCTGGTACAGGGCGGCGACGAGGTCGGTCAGGGCCTGGTCGCCGAGGGCCTGGGCGTATGCGCGCTGGTAGCGGTGGCCGGTAGTGGGGTCGGTGGTCAGCTCGTACGGGGCGTTGTCGAGGGCACTGAAGAGCACCTCGGTGGGGATGCCAAAGCGGTCGCGCAGGCGGGCGGCCATAGCGAAGGCCAGGGACTGCACGAGCGAGGTGCCGATGTGCGGGGCGCCGTTGATCTGGGTGCCGACGACCAGCACGATCCGCGCGGGCGGGGCGGCCAGGATGCGCGGGGTCAGGATGTCCTCGGCGTGGTGGAGAGCGTTGGCCAGGACGGTGTTCGGTGAGACGGGGTGGGTCGTCATGGGATGTCCCCCTGGGGTGGGTCGAGGTTCCTTCGGCTCGGGTGTGGCCGAAGAGGAGGCGCTGGCGGAGCGTGGCGCGGTCCAGGTAGCTGTCGATCTCGGCTGGGGTGGCGCTGTGGAAGAGAGGGTCGAGGCCCAGCACGAGAGCCACCGGAGCCCGCTGGCCGAGCAGCAGGGTCCAGGGGCGGCCTGCGGGGATCCGTTTGCGATAAGGGGTGGCGTCGAAGCGCAGGGCCACCTCGGTCGGAGTGACCAGACACAGGCGTGGCCCGATGTCCGGCGGGGGAGCGGTGGCGGGGCCGAGGTGCAGAGCTTCGGCGACTGCACGCATGCGTTGCTTGATGACGGGCGGCGTCTCATAGGGGCTGCGGGGTGGTTGGGGCACCAGTAGGAGGCAGCACAGGGCAGCGCCGGTCGGGACGGTGTCCAGCCACGTTGTGGTGGCCAGGGAGGCGATCAGCCCAGCGGACGGAGCGAAGGACTCGGCGCCGGCACGCGTCAGCATGTGGGCACCACGCTGTGGTGGAAGGCGGCCCAGACGCACTTGCCAGGGCCCTGGCGTTCTGACACGCCCCAGTGGTCGGCGACAGCGGAAACGAGCAGAAGGCCCCGGCCATCGTCGGCGGTGGTCGGTGGCTCGCACTTTGTGGGTGTGCCGTTGCCGCTGTCGTGTACCTCGATGCGCAGCAGGGTGGCGTGCAGTTCGACGCGTACGAGGACCTGTCCGCCCGAAGGGGCTCCGTGCAGGAGGGCGTTGGTGGCGAGTTCGGAGGTACACAGCCGGATGTCGTCGAGGCGTTCGGTCTGTCCCCACTGGGTAAGGGCCTCGGTGACGAAGGTGCGGGCGGCGCTCGGGGTGGTCCGTCGCCGGTCGAAGAGTCTCGTTTCGTGCTCTACGGCGCCGTCGAGGGCTTGGTCCCGCGCGAGTGTGTCCGGCTCGGCGGGCAGGTTGCTGGGCATGGTCAACAGCCAACCTCTGTCGCTCGTTTGGGTCGGGAGCCAGCGCGGGGGCCAAACCGGGGGCCACTATGGGGGCCAGAGTTCGCGTGCTCCGGGGAGAGAGATGGGCGATACGGGGATCGGTGCGCTGCTGGTCCGGTTGCGCACCGTGCGTGGCTGGACCCAGCAGAGGGTTGCCGACGAGTACAACGTCCTGGAGGGGCGCGTCGCCAAGACCGGCAAGGAGATCGGGCGTTACGAGCGCGAGGCGCGTATTCCGGTTCCCTACACCAGGAAGTACCTGGCGCAGGTGTTCGGCGTCGATGCCGCGGTGCTCGACCAGGCCGTCGCGTTCAGTAAGAGCCGGCGGAGTGATGACGGCACGACAGAGGCGCCGCTGGAGCTGCCAGTGCGGCCTACGGTGCGTCCACGCTCTGGGGAGAAGGCCGTGTCGGCGGATGCGGTGACGTCGGCCGACTTCGCCCGGTTCATCGCGCAGCGCAACGCCGACGAGTTCGTCGTCGAGCAGTTGGAGGCCGATGTCGCCCGGCTCGCCCGCGCCTACGTCAGCCATCCGCTGATGGAGCTGTACGTCGAGATCAAGCGGCTGCGGGACGGGGCGTTTGGGCTGCTGCGCGGGCGTCAGCATCCTCGGCAGACCGCCGACTTGTATGTCGCGGCGTCCCGGTTGTGCGGGCTGTCCGCGCACGTCTGCCTGGATCTGGGGGACTACGACTCCGCAGCCACGCATGCTCGTACCGCCCGGGCATGCGCTGAGGCGGCGGGACACGAAGGGATGCTGGCCTGGGTGCGGGCCGTGGAGTCCCTGATCGCCTATTGGACTGGGAGGTACGAGCAGGCGGCGCGGCTGGCGCAGGCCGGCCGCCACCACCGGGCTCGCGGCAGCATCGGAGCCCGACTGGCGAGCCTGGAGGCGCGGGCACTGGCCATAGTCGGAGACCGGGTGGGTGCGGTGGCCGCTCTTGCGGACGCCGAGCGTTCCCGCGAGGCAATGGTCGGCTACGACGAGGTGCCGGGCATCTTCGCTTTCCCGGCCGCCAAGCAGTTGGCGTACGCCGGGACGAGCCACTTGGCCGTGGGCGGGCGGGAGCATGTCCATCAGGCCATTGCCAGCGCCGACGCTGCGATTCGGCTCTACCGCAGCGCTGAGGACGACGATCAATCGGTCGGTGACCTGTTCGCCGCCCATGTCGATCTCGCTCGCGGCCATTTGCTCTTGGGTGACCTGGGTGGCACCGAGGCGATCCTTGGATTCGTCCTCGACTCCCCGCCCGAGCGTATGTCGGCCAGCATCGTGCGTCGGCTCACTGCTCTGGGTCGGGAGCTGAGCGGGTCGCAGTACGGTGGAGCCGCGCAGGCCCTACACCTACGCGAACGACTCCAGCACACGGCCGTCCTCGCGGCCTCAACCGCCGCCCGCCCACCGGAGCTGCCGACGTGACCGAACTGTCCGCCGCACACGACGCCGCCGTCACCGACCGGAGCCGCCTCGCCGGTAGCGCCTACAACAGTGACCGGGATCTGGCCGCCCGCCAGTCGCTTTACCAGTGGCAGACGCCCCGTTACGACCTGCCCGGCATCGTCGCCGAGCAGTTGAGCAGCGTACGTGGGCGCGTGGTCGATGTCGGCTGCGGCAACGGCAAGTTCATCCATCGGCTTCGCGGCGACCGGCCCGACCTGGCTCTGCTCGGCCTGGACATCGCTCCCGGCATACTCGCCGGAGTGCCCGGCCCCGTCGCCGTGGCGGATTGCACCCGCCTGCCGTTGGCCACGGCGAGCGTCGACGCTGCCCTGGCGCTACACATGCTGTACCACGTCCCCGACGTTCCCCAGGCAGTGCGGGAGCTGTCCCGCGTCGTTGCCGGTGACGGGCTGGTGATCGCCTCCACCAACAGTGACCGGGACAAGGCGGAACTCGACGATCTGTGGCAGCGGGCCGCAGGCGACGTCCTCGGCACCGGACGGGGCCCTGCCCGCATCTCGCTCAGCGCTCGCTTCTCCCTGGAGAAGGCTCCGGCCTTCCTGGGCGAGGAGTTTGGCCACGTGGAGACGATCAAACTGCCCGGCACCATCGCGGTTCACGATCCCGAGCCGGTCATCGCGCACATGGCTTCCTACCGGGCGTGGGCAGACCAGCACGACGTGCCGTTCGAGGCCACGATCGAGCGGGCCCGCGCGATTCTTGTCGATCACATTGCTCAGTACGGGGCCTTCGAGGTCACGTGCCTGGGTGGCATCCTCGTCTGCCGCCGCTGAGGCCGACTCCGCTATCGGTGACGGCTGCGCTCCGCAGGTCGATCGCTCACCGTCGTGGGCGTGGGCTGCAGTGCGGGCGTATCGGGCGTGCCCGTGCGGGTGTTTCGCCTGCGGGCTGCCTGTGCTCGCCTGTTCGGTTCGGCGGTGATGCGCCAGTTGAGGACCTCGGCGGGGCGTTCGGCAGTGTCGAGTTCTCGCTGGGTGGCGACTTCGGCCAGGAGGCGTCGGGGGTTGTGGCCGGCGGTCTCGGCGCGAGCGAGGGTCGTGGTGAGGGCGAGCCAGGTGGGATCGGTGAGGACGCGGTCGGCGTGGTCGGGGAGGGCTGCGCGAAGGTCTTGCTCGAAGCGGTTGATGGTGGTGGCGCGTGGGGCGCGTCGGGTGAGATCCGCCAGGACCGGATGGGCGGCCTGCTGCTCGTGGCCGCGTTGCTCGTGCCACTTGGCGGCTGCGCGTGCCAGGTGGAGGGCGGCGAAGACCAGGGCAATGGCGACTCCGCCTGGATCGTGTGTGGCGTAGGCGAGTTCCTTGGCGGCTTCCCGCAGGGCGGTGGCGGCCTGATGGTCGGCGCGGATTGCCGAGCGACGGGCGCGGTTGAACGCCCTTGCCGCAGCGTGCAGTTCGGCCCGGTGCGCGCCGTGGGTGGCCAGGGCCAGGTTGTGGAGTGTGTCGCCGAAGGCATCCAAGTGGCCCTGGTCCATGGCGTCGTTGCCCGAGTCGAGGAAGGCGCAGGCGCGGTGGATGGCGGTTTCGGCGCGGTGCCACGGTTCGGCTGGGTCCGCCGCCGGTCGAGGGCGGTCGGCCACGTCCTGGGCGGGGAGGCGTTCGCACAGGCGGTCGTAGGACAGGTCGGGGGCGAGCTTCGAGCCGCCGTACCAGACCGGCTTGCGGCTGGTGGTGTCTCCGGGCGCGGCCAGGCTGTATCCGGTTACCTCGCCGGTCTCAGGGCCGATGCGTGGCCTGACCTGGATGCCGAGGGACTGCAGCACGGTGAAGTACTCGTCGATGCTGCGTACGGCGGCGGCGACCGCGTACGACTGCTCGCGAAGCCACTCCCGTGGGGCCTCCTCCTGGCCCTGGCGCTCGGCCTTGGCCCGCTCGGCGCCGGTGGGGGTGCGCGGGGCGGTGAGGTCGCCGGACTTCAGGCGGCGCAGCCCGAACTCGGCCTCGATCTTGCGGCATTCCCGTTGTGCTCGCCAGCCGTCTCGGTTCGTACGGGGGCGGCGGCCGTCGGCGCGGACGGTGGTGGCCATGATGTGGATGTGGTCGTCGGCGTGCCGGACCGCGATCCATCGGCACGCCCGTTCGTCGCCCTCGGGGGCGATGCCCGTTGCGGCCACGACGCGGCGGGCGACCTCGGCCCACTCGGCGTCGGTGAGGTAGCGGTCGCCGGGCGCGGTGCGTACTGGGCAGTGCCACACGTGCTGCGGCGGCTTCTTGCCGCCCAGTTCGCGGGTGCGCAGGTCGACGTGGTGGTCCAGGCGCCTGGCGAGCTGGGTGTAGGTGGCTTCGGGATCCCGGCCGGGGTCGGGGGCGCCGGTCATGTCCCAGGCCGCGACGATGTGCGGGTCGGTGTGTTCGTCGCGCCGCCCTTTGCCGAAGAGGTAGTTGATCAGGCCCAGTGTGCTGGAACCGGTGGAGACGTCAGGCACCATGGCCGGCACCCTTCGCCAGGATCTGGTCGATGAGCCGGTAGCTGGCCTCGATCGTCTGCTCGACGCGGGACAGCACCGTCTCGGCATGGTCAGGAACAGTTCCTCGGTGGATGGCTCCGGTGATCTGGTTGAGGTTGTTGCCGACGCGGTTCAGCGCGACGGTGTGGGCCTCGATGGCCGCTATCAGCGGACGGATGGGATCGTCCTCCGGGCTGCCGATCAGGCCGGCCTTGCCGAGGGCGACGGCGAGCGCGGCGTCGCCGACGAACCCGGCGAACTTCTGGCCACGCCGATCGGCCTCCTTGGCGATGATGCGGACCGCGGTCGGGGTGAAGCGGATGGTCTTCTCCTGGTCGCGCTTCTCGGTGGTGCGCTTGCGGTTCATGAGCGCAGGCAGCACCGGCGCATCGGGCTCGCGCCAGGAGAGCTGCTCGACGGGTGAGCGGTCGTCGGCAGGCAGCTTGGCGTGCGGTGCAAGGGAGTTGACGATGAGCGCGGTACTGGCTTCAGCCATCCCCTCCTCCGGCTCGGACGCCCGCTGGCGCCCGGCCTCCTCCTCCGCCACCCCTGGGGCGGGAGCAAGCGCGGACGAAGCCTCGTTAGAGGCTCGTTCGCTCCAGCTTGCTGCTGTTCGGCGGGCCAGGCCGAGCAGTCCCCTGCGGCGGCGGTTGTCGGTGCTGGTGTCGTGCATGCTGGTGCTCCAGTGGCGTGTGGTGGGGCTCTGCCACGTGCGTCGCATCCGTCGCAGGGCTGGTCAGGACAGGTACGGACATGGCCGCAGGTACGGAGTGATCCGTCTTGGCGAGGAAGTCCGTCCCCGCGCTGACCTGCGCGGGGACGGACGCGACGGACTGATACGAACCCGGGGTGGGGTTAGCGGGCGCGCCTGGGGCCAGGGGCGCCGCCGGGCGGGCCGACGGGCAACGAGCCCGCTGGGGCGGCGGGCAGTAGGGCCCGTCCCGGATGTGCGGGTGTCGACGCTGCCTCGGACGGATCGGGGCAGTAACGGGCCCAGGCGTCGAGGAATCGGTTACGCATGTACGCCTTGGCCTGCCTGCCCTCTTCGAAGCGGTAGTTGGCCGGGCTGATGTCGAAGTCCCGCAGCAGGTTGGCCAGGTGGTAGGCGTTCAGGCCCTTGGTGCCGTATTCGGCCCACGGGGCCTCGGCGTCCTGGAGGAGGGCCGCCAGCAGGTCCTGAGTGCGCAGGGCCTCCTTGTTGTGTTCCTGGTCGAAGATGCGGCGGATGTCGCGCAGCAGTCGCGTCTTCAGAGTCGTCTGCTCGTCCTGGGCGACCTCGTGCCGGGTCATCGCCAGGCAGGCCACGCGGGCCCGGGCGGGCCAGTGGCCGCCGGCCAGGTCGGCGACGATGACCAGCGGCTCCCAGGTGTCCGCGGCCCGATCCTCGACCGGCATCTTCGGTACCAGGCGGGCAGCGGTGCCCCGGAGAGGAGTCAGCCAGGCGGTCAGCCGGTCGCGCAGCGCGTTCAGTTCGGGCACGGAGTACCGCGAGCGGAACGGGGTGATCCGATCGCCGGGCTTGCGCTTCTGCATGCGGAGTACGACCGACCGGTCCATGATCGTGTCCGGCAGGTCACCGATCCCGGCCAGCGCGGCCATGGCGAAGGTGGGGAACGCGGTCGGCTTGTGCTCCGGCCCGGAGATCCGCCAGGCGGGCCGGTTGCGCTGGTGCCCGGCGTTCAGCAGGCCCCGTAGGTCCTCCTTGTCGCCCGCCTTGGGGCCGAAGATGGTGTCGGCCTCGTCCACCAGCAGCGTCGGCGGGTTTTTGCCGATGACGCGGAAGACCACTGCGGGAGACGTGTTCACCGTCATCATCGGCTGGTGCACGGTCTCGTGCAGCACGTCCAGGACACGGGACTTGCCGCACCCCTTGGTCGGACCCACCACTGCCAGGCGCGGCGCGTGTTGCAGAGCGGGCTGGATGTGGGAGGCCGCCACCCACAGCGTGACCGAAGTCAGCGCCTCCTCGCTCGGCAGCACCACGTACCGGGCGATCGCCGCACGCAGCTCGTCCAGCAGTACGGCTCCTTCGTCGATCGGCTCGCCGACGCCCATGCCTGCACGGTCCCCGGTTCCCGATCCGCGGTCGGAGACGACGGTCCCCGAAGTCTCGTGGGGGCCGTTGTCCCCACGACGGTCCCCAAATGCGGTCCCCGCGTCTGGAGTTCGGGGACCGGATCCGGGGATCGACTGACCGGAAGTCATCGCGTGGTCAACGCTCGGAGCGGCGTCCGTCTCGCCCGGTGGTGTGATCTGTAGGCCGCTGACCTGTGTATGTTCCCCACCGGTGGATATCCGGTCCGTGACCGGAACGCTGGTCTCCGACGCGTCGCGGGACCGGTCCCCGACATCCGGTACCTGCGGATCAACGATGTCGTGCGCCTGGTCCCCGGTCCCCAAATCAGGGGATCCTGCGTCCGACTGGTCTGCGCCGCGCCAGGGGACGCCCTGGCCGGGGACCGCGGCCTCGGGCCAGTTGGCTTTGGGAACCGTATTCGGATTGGTGGTGGACGTAGGGTCCTCCATAGACGTTCCTCTCAGGCGAGGGGCAGGACGGACAAGGTCCAGCCCCTCACCGGCTTGTTCGTTCAGGAATGGGCGAAGTGCGGGGACTCTCCGGCCCTTGGCGTTGGCGCGCCGAGGGCCGTTTCCGTGTCCGGGGCTCTCGTCGGTTCAGGAGGCCAGACCCCACTCGCCCCGGCCGTCGTTCAGCGCGCGCTCGTAGCGCAGCAGCTCGGACTCGGCGTATAGCACCCGCTTGCCGATCTTGATCCCCTGCGGGCCTTTCTCGATCTGGCGCCAGTAGCGGACGGTGCTCTCGGCTGTGCGGTAGCGCTCGGCGACCTCGGCGGTGGTCAGGTATCGCATGCGTTCCTAATCGACTAGTCAGCGTTCCTATCTGCATAAAGTGTGCCCGACGATCGGCCGTTAACCAAATCGGATAGCATCCGTTACTATTGGGATAGTGATGATCGTGATGGAGGTTCGATGGCAGGCGACAAGGCCGACGGCGGTGAGGTGCCGCTGCTCTACAGCGAGGGCAACATCGCCGCGCGGGTGGCGCTGGAGCGCGAGGTCAGGGGATGGAGCACGACGGAGCTGGCAGACCGGGTGTCCAAGGCCGGCGTCAAGATGAACCAGACCGCGGTCTGGCGCATCGAGAACGGCACCCCGCGCCGCCGCATCAACGTCGACGAGGCGCTCGCCTTCGCCCGTGTCTTCGAGCTGCCCCTCGAAGAGCTGATGACACCGCCGCTGGAAGGGCTGGATCTCGACAGCAGGCGGCTCGTCCAGGAAGCCGTCGAGGCGTACTACGAGACACGCGACGCCGAAGACCGCCTGCACCACGCTGTCGTCGGCATCGCCGAGCACATTCAGGCCCACCCCGACAGCTCACGAGCCATCCATGAGCAGTGCCTCCGCCTGATGGGCGACGAGCGCGACGCCCGCACCCTCACCGAGCACATTGAGGGCGGCGGCTACCACCGATAACCAACCCAAGGGAGAAACCACTTGGCCAACATTCAGAAGCGCCCCAACGGCAAATGGCGGGCCCGCTACCGCGACCTCGACGGCAAGGAGCACGCCCGCCACTTCGACCGCAAACTCGACGCCCAGCGCTGGCTCGACGAGGTCACGGCCAGCGTGGTCACCGGCCTGTACGTCGACCCGCGCGCCGGCAAGATCTCATTCGAGAAGTACGCGACGAAGTGGGAGGGCGAGCAGATCGCCGGTGAGGCGGGCACCCGTATCACCGACAACGCTCTGCGGGTTCACCTGATACCCGTGCTCGGCTCCTACGCGATGGCGTCCCTGCGCCGCAGCCACATCCAGGCCCTCTTCAAGAAGCTCTCCGAGCAACTGGGCCCCGGCAGCGTACGCAACGTCTACGACGTCCTGGTCCGCGTCATGACGGCGGCCGTCGAGGACAAGGTCATCGCCGTGACCCCCTGTAAGCGGATCACGCTCCCGTCCATGCCCGATGAGGAGTTCACTCCGCTCACCGTCGCGCAGGTCGAGGCGATGCTCGGAGCGATGCCGCCGTACATCCGAACGGCGATCGTCGTCCTGGCCGGATCAGGCTTGCGCATAGGCGAGTTGCTCGGTCTCAAAGTCTCGGACGTCGACTTCAAGAGCGGCTCGATCCGTGTCGAGCGTCAGCGTCTCCAGTCCGGCCTGATCGGTCCGCCGAAGACCGGCAAGTCCCGGCGTACGGTCCCGGTCGGCGAGGTCGTTACAGACGCGCTCCTCACGCACCTCGCGGCACGGCCCTCGAAGGAGTGGCTGTTCACGATGGAGGAGGGCGAGCCCCTCAACTACCGCCGCTGGAAGACCGAATGGAACTGCGCCCGCAAGGCGCTCCAGGCGGCGGAGAACGAGGCGGCCGGGCGTGAGGGTCGTAGACCCGTCGAACTCCCGCACATGGTGACCCACGACCTGCGCCACTTCTACGCCTCCGCCCTCATCGCCGGCGGAGCGAGCGTCAAGCAGGTCCAGCTGGTCCTCGGCCACGCATCCGCCGTCATCACGCTGCGGATCTACGCCCACCTGTGGCCGGGAGAAGAAGACCGCACCCGCTCCGTCATGGACGCCGTTCTCGGCGGCCTGCGGACCGGGTGCGGACAGGTAGGCGATGTGACCCGCGAAACCGCAGGTCAGACGGCCTAGCCATAGATCAAGCCTTCTTGGTCTCCCAGAAGATCTTGTCGATCTGGGCGATGTAGTCCAGGGCCTTCTGGCCCGTGGCCGGGTCGGTCGACGCCTTGGCGGCCGAGACGGCCTTCAGAGCGTCATTGACCAGCTGGTGCAGCTCCGGGTACTTCTCGAAGTGCGGGGGCTTGAAGTAGTCGCTCCACAGCACGGAGACGTGGTGCTTCGCCAGCTCGGCACGCTGCTCCTTGATGACGGTGGCGCGTGCCTGGAAGTGCGGGTCGTCGTTGGCGGCCATCTTTTCCTGGACGGCCTTGACCGACTCGGCCTCGATGCGGGCCTGGGCCGGGTCGTACACGCCGCAGGGCAGGTCGCAGTGGGCGCTGACCTTGACCTTGGGGGCGAACAGGCGGGAAAGCATGCGCAATCCTTCCTCGTGATCGTCTTCTCAGGTGCGACATTACTCCCCGAGGGAAGGGATTTCGCGAGTGCCCCCATGGGCTTAGGACAAAAGTCCGGGGTCAGACTGAGACTGGTGGAGGAACGGACCGGGGAGGTGCCGGCGATGCCGGAGCTGTCGCAGGAGACCGAGCGCAGGGGGGCCGTACTGCCTTTCGGGCTGGCCGAGGTGACCGGGCCGTCCATGGTGCCCACGCTCAGTCACGGGGATCAGCTCGTCGTGCAGTGGGGGGCTCGGGTCAGGCCCGGTGACGTGGTGGTCCTGCGCCATCCGTTCCAGCAGGACCTGCTCGTCGTCAAGCGGGCCGCGCAGCGGCGCGAGGGCGGCTGGTGGGTGCTCGGGGACAACGCGTACGCCGGCGGGGACAGCACCGACTACGGGACCGTGCCGGACGAACTGGTGCTCGGCAAGGTCCGGTTCCGCTACCGGCCGCGCAGGCCGGATCAGCGCTCGCCGTTCGCCGCGGTGCGCTGGGCGCTGTCGGCCGCGAGGCCGGTCTTCTCCGACCGGTCGGCCTCCAGGCGCTTGCGGGCGCGGTAGGCCGCCACGTTGGCGCGAGTGGCGCAGCGGTCGGAGCAGTAGCGCCGCGAGCGGTTCGTGGACGTGTCCAGGTAGGCGTTGCGGCACGGCGCGGCCTCGCACAGGCCGAGGCGGTCGACGCCGTACTCCGTGAGGTGGAAGGCGAGGCCCATCGCCGCGATGGCCGCGTAGCCCGAGGTCGCGTTCGACGGGTGGTCCGCCAGGTGCATGTGCCACAGCGGGCGGCCTTCGTCGTCCCGGTAGTCGTGGCCGGAGATCTGCGGGCTCACCGGGAACTCCAGGAGGAGTGAGTTCAGCAGGTCGACGGCCAGGGTCTCGCTGCCGGCGTCCGCCGCCTCGAAGACCGCCCGGAGCCGGGCCCGTACGCCCCGGAAGCGGGTGACGTCGGCGTCCGTGGCGCGCCGGGCCACCCCCTCGTTGCCGCCGAAGAGGTCGTGGATTGCCTCGACGGATGTCAGCGCGTCCTTGCCCCGGGCCGGTTCCTCGCTGTTGACGAGTCGTACGGCGTAGTCCGAGTAATAGGCCAGTTCCACTTGTAGTCCTTACGGAGGCGTTCTATGGTCGTCGTGCGGACGGGGTAACAGCCGGTCGTGCATCCAGGGTATTACGTGACGTCTATGACGTGACATCGTGACGGAGGGGCTCGATGACGGACACGAACACGGACACCACCACGGCCGGTACCGACTGGCAGGCCTGGCAGCAGAGCTGGGACCGGCAGCAGGAGTGGTACCTGCCCGACCGGGAGGAACGCTTCCGGATCATGCTCGACATGGTCGAGGCCCTCGTCGGCACCGCCCCGCGCGTCCTGGACCTCGCGTGCGGCACGGGAAGTATCACGGCCAGGCTCCTCGCCCGGTTCCCGGAGGCCACCAGCACGGGCGTCGACCTCGACCCGGCGCTCCTCGCCATCGCCGAGGGCACCTTCGCGGGCGACGAGCGGGTCTCCTTCGTCACCGCCGACCTCAAGGACCCCGACTGGCCGTCGAGGCTGCCGTACGAGTCGTACGACGCCGTCCTGACCGCCACGGCCCTGCACTGGCTGCACAGCGAACCCCTCGCGGCCCTCTACGGTCAGGTCGCGGAACTCGTCCGCGACGGCGGTGTCTTCATGAACGCGGACCACATGATCGACGACACCACGCCCAGGATCAACGCGGCCGAGCGGGCGCGGCGGCACGCGGGCATGGAACAGGCCAAGGCCGACGGCGCCCTCGACTGGGCCGAGTGGTGGCAGGTCGCCGCCAAGGACCCGGTCCTCGCCGGGCCCACGGCCCAGCGCTTCGCGATCTACGGCGAGCACGCCGACGGCGACATGCCGCCCGCCGCGTGGCACGCGCGCGTGCTGCGCGAGAAGGGCTTCGGGGAGGCGCGTCCGGTGTGGTGCTCGCCGTCGGACACGCTGCTGTTGGCGCTGAAGTAGCGCCGGAGGGTACGCAAGGGGCGGTACGAAAGGGGCGGTACGAAAGGGGCGGTACGAAAGGGGCGGTACGAAAGGGGGCGGTACGGAGATCTCCGCACCGCCCCTTCTCTGTTCAGCCTCTGTTCAGCGAAGCGTCACAGCACCTTGGACAGGAACGACTGCGTCCGCTCGTGCTGCGGGTTCGTCAGGACATCCCGCGGGTCGCCGGACTCGACCACCACGCCGTCGTCCATGAAGACCAGGCTGTCGCCCACCTCGCGGGCGAAGCCCATCTCGTGGGTGACGACGATCATCGTCATGCCGGACTCGGCGAGGTCGCGCATGACGTCGAGGACGTCACCGACCAGCTCCGGGTCCAGGGCCGAGGTCGGCTCGTCGAAGAGCATCAGCTTCGGGTCCATCGCCAGCGCACGGGCGATCGCCACGCGCTGCTGCTGGCCGCCGGAGAGCTGCGAGGGATAGGCGCTCGCCTTGTCGGCCAGCCCCACGCGTTCGAGCAACTGGCCCGCACGCTCCCGGGCCTGCGCCCTGCTGACGCCCTTGACCTGGACGGGCGCCTCCATGATGTTGTCCATCGCCGTCATGTGCGGGAACAGGTTGAAGCGCTGGAAGACCATGCCGATGTCCCGGCGCTTGACCGCGACCTCGCTGTCCTTCAGCTCGTACAGCTTGTCGCCCTTCTGGCGGTAGCCGACCAGCTCGCCGTCGACGTACAGACGGCCCGCGTTGATCTTCTCCAGGTGGTTGATGCACCTGAGGAACGTGGACTTGCCGGAGCCGGAGGGGCCGATGAGGCAGAACACCTCGCCGGACTTCACTTCCAGGTCGATGCCCTTGAGGACTTCGACCAGACCGAAGGACTTGTGGACGCCCTCGGCCTTCACCATGGCGGTCATGCGGTGCCTCCCGCCGACGAGGAACGGTTCGACAGGGACAGCAGGTTCGCCCTGATCTTCTGCAGCGGGGTGGCCGGCAGGCTTCGGCTGGAGCCGCGGGCGTAGTAGCGCTCCAGGTAGTACTGGCCGACGCTGAAGATCGAGGTCAGCACCAGGTACCAGGCCGCGGCGAGGAACAGCATCTCGGCCGGGGCGCCGGAGGTCTGGCCGATGTCCTGGGCGACGCGCAGCAGCTCCGAGTACTGGACCACGGACACCAGCGAGGTCGTCTTCAGCATGTTGATGACCTCGTTGCCCGTGGGCGGCACGATCACGCGCATCGCCTGCGGGACGACGATCCGGCGCAGCGTCTTGCCGTGGCTCATGCCCAGCGCGTGCGACGCCTCGGTCTGGCCCTCGTCGACCGAGAGCAGACCGGCCCGGCAGATCTCGGCCATGTAGGCCGCCTCGTTGAGGCCGAGGCCCAGCAGCGCCGTCAGGAACGGGGTCATGAACTGCGACCACTCGTCCTTGTAGATCGGCCCGAGGTTGATGGTCTCGAAGACCAGGCCCAGGTTGAACCAGACGATGAGCTGGACCAGGACCGGGGTGCCGCGGAAGAACCAGATGTAGAACCACGCGATGGACGAGGTGACCGGGTTCTTCGACAGGCGCATCACCGCCAGCAGGATGCCGCCGACGACGCCGATCAGCATGCACAGCACCGTGAGCAGCAGCGTCTTGCCCACGCCGCTGAGGATGCGGTCGTTGAAGAAGTAGTCCGGGATCGCCCCCCAGTTGATCCTGCCCTGGGAGAACGCGTAGATGACCCCGCCCAGCAGGGCGAGGGCGATGACGGCGGAGACGTACCGTCCGTAGTGACGGACCGGGATGGCCTTGATGGCCTCCGGGCCGGCCGGCGGGGTGTCCGCCGGCCCGTCCGTCTTGTCGATGTCAGCAGTCACGGGTGTTGCCTTTCAGTGGCCGCAGGCCGCGCGGTCACTTGCCGCCGTTGATGGTGGCTTCCTTCACGGCGCCGTCCTCGACGCCCCACTTCTTGATGATCTTGTCGTACTCGCCGTTCTCGATGATCGCGTCCAGCGCGGCCTTCAGGGCGTCCCGCAGCTGGGTGTCGTTCTTGGCGACCGCGATGCCGTACGGGGCGGCCTCTACCTGCTCGCCGACCAGCTGGAAGTCGTTGCCGCCGCCGGAGGTCTTCACGGCGTACGCGGCGACCGGGAAGTCGGAGGAACCGGCGTCGGCGCCGCCCGCGCGCAGGCGGGTCTGGGCCTGCTGGTCGTTGTCGAAGGCCTCGATGGAGATCGTCGTGCCGCCGGTGCACTTCTTGGCCTCGGCCTTGGCGAGGTCCTCGGAGACCGTGCCGCGCTGCACCACGATCTTCTTGCCGCACAGGTCGGACCAGGACTTGATGCCCTGGTCGTCGCCCTTCTTGGTGTAGATCGAGACACCGGCGGTGAAGTAGTCCACGAAGTCGACGCCCTCGCCGACCTTCTTGCCGGTGTCGGAGTCGACGCCCTCCTGGCGGTCCTTGGTGTCGGTCATCGCGGACATGGCGATGTCGTACCGGTCCGAGCGCAGACCCGTGATCAGCGTGTCGAAGGTGCCGTTCTCGAACTCGAAGGTCACGCCGAGCTGCTTGCCCATGGCGGCCGCGAGGTCGGGGTCGATGCCGACGGTCTTGCCGGAGCTGTCCTTGAACTCGACCGGCGCGTACGCGATGTCGGAACCGACCTTGATGACGCCCGCGTCGCGGATCTCCTTCGGCAGCTTGTCGGCCAGCGGGGCCGCGCTCGCCGAGGTGGTGTCGGTGCTGTCCGAACCGCTGTCATTGGTCTGGTCACCGCAGCCGGTGAGCAGCAGCGCGCCTGCGACCGCGATCGCACCGACCGCTGCTAGCCGGGAGTGCGCGGCGGTCGTACGACGGGTGGAGCTTGCGGTCATGGTGGGTTCCTCCGGCGGATGGGTGGAGTTGCCGATGGGGCGGACGGCTGCCGATGGGTTCGGCAGCTGCCATGGGACCTCGGCTGGTGCTTGGGTCCTGGGTCGACGAGAGCACACGCCTTCGAGTGTCGCGACCTCGTGTGATGACCGCATCTTGCCATTCGGACGAAGGCATTCAGGGGCGCAGCGATGTCAAAATCGGATAACGGGCGACACCCGAACCACACCAGGTCGGTACATCCCGACCGCACCATCTGCGGGAATCCTCCCTTCCGGCCGCAAGATCTTCGGTAGATCCCGGGATGCGGACGCCGGGCCGGTGCAGGTCGGAGCGGGTTGAGCGCCGTTCAAGCACCCGTCAAGCCGATCTTGAGAGCTTGTGCCGGTATGTCCCATGATTCATGTCACCGGGTGAGTGGCGGCCAGGTGGCCGGTAAGTGGATGTCCGCGTTCCGCCATGTGACCTTGCACGTATTGGACTCGTCCTCGGTGTGGTCCGTCCGGTAAGAAGGTTCTTTACACCCCTCATCCGGGGCTCAGGGCGCGTGTGCGGCGCGCCCGTCGCGTATGGCTCGTACGTACCCCGTGCGGGTGCAGCACCAGATGCAGCTGCAGATGCAGCAGCAGGTGCAGCACTACCAGGGCCGTACGCGGTGCCCGCCCACTTCTCAACCAGGAGTGGCCACCCTCAAACCATGAAGACCTAAGGGGTAAGACAAAGTGGCAGCGGAGATCGTCAATCCTCGCAGCGACAGCAGTACGGAGCAGGAAGGCGGGGCCGAGCCCCTCGATTCCATCGATCCGGCGTTCGCGCTGCACCGCGGCGGCAAGATGGCCGTGCAGGCCACCGTGCCGGTCCGCGACAAGGACGACCTGTCCCTGGCGTACACGCCCGGCGTCGCGAAAGTGTGCAGCGCGATTGCTGAGCAGCCCGACCTCGTCCACGACTACACGTGGAAATCGTCGGTCGTCGCCGTTGTGACGGACGGTACGGCGGTGCTCGGACTCGGCGACATCGGTCCCGAGGCCTCCCTCCCGGTGATGGAGGGCAAGGCGATCCTCTTCAAGCAGTTCGGCGGCGTGGACGCGGTGCCGATCGCTCTGAACTGCACGGGCGTCGACGAGATCGTCGAGACCGTGGTCCGGCTCTCGCCGTCCTTCGGCGGCGTGAACCTGGAGGACATCTCGGCGCCGCGGTGCTTCGAGATCGAGCGCAAGCTCCAGGAGCGGCTGGACATCCCGGTCTTCCATGACGACCAGCACGGTACGGCGGTCGTGACGCTGGCGGCGCTGCGGAACGCGGCGAAGCTGACCGGGCGGGGCATCGGTGAGCTGCGGGTCGTCATCTCGGGCGCCGGTGCGGCCGGGGTCGCGATCGCGAAGATGCTGGTCGAGGCCGGTATCGGGGACGTGGCGGTGGCGGACCGCAAGGGGATCGTGTCGGGTGACCGGGACGACCTGACCTCGGTCAAGCAGGAGCTGGCCTCGTTCACGAACAAGGCGGGCATCACCGGGTCGCTGGAGGCCGCGCTGGAAGGCGCCGACGTCTTCGTCGGCGTGTCCGGCGGTACGGTGCCGGAGCCGGCGATCGCCTCCATGGCCGAGGGTGCGTTCGTCTTCGCCATGGCGAACCCGAATCCCGAGGTCCACCCCGATGTCGCGCACAAGTACGCGGCGGTCGTGGCGACGGGTCGGTCCGACTTCCCGAACCAGATCAACAACGTGCTCGCGTTCCCGGGGATCTTCGCGGGGGCGCTGCAGGTGCGGGCCTCCCGGATCACCGAGGGCATGAAGATCGCTGCGGCTGAGGCGCTGGCGTCGGTGGTCGGCGACGACCTTGCCGCGGACTACGTGATTCCGTCGCCGTTCGACGAGCGGGTTGCTCCGGCCGTGACGGCGGCTGTGGCCGCGGCGGCTCGGGCGGAGGGCGTGGCTCGGCGCTGAGGTTCTGTGCGGTGTGGCCCCGTCCGGTTGGGCGGGGCCATTTTTTACCTGCGGGACCGGCTGTTCGGGTGGGTTTGAGTTGGTTTGAGTGGGTTCAGGGGCGGGCGATGCCTGCGGCGGCCTGTGCGGGTGGGGTGGGGGTGCGCGTAGCGCCTTGCGTTGGGTGGGGGGTCGGGGCCGCGT
>NZ_JBWLKM010000092.1:0-30676 GCF_059026085.1 Streptomyces sp. a15
GTCGGGCTGGCCGAGCTTCTTGCCCATGCGCTGCTCCAGCGCGTCGAGGTGCGCACTCACCTCGTCACGCAGTGCCGCCGGCTCCTCGCCGCTGTCGAGGTAGACCTTGCAGGCCTCGGTGGTGATCGTGAAGCCCGGAGGCACCGGAAGGCCCAGGTTGGTCATCTCGGCGAGGTTCGCGCCCTTGCCACCGAGGAGGTCCTTGAGCTCCTTGTTGCCCTCGGTGAAGTCGTAAACGAACTTCACGCCCTCAACGCTGGTGCCGTGCTCAGCTACCTGGGGATCTTTGTTTTCCGACACGGGTCTCGACTCCTCGAGGACGCGGTGGCTGCCCTGACGGCCAGGAACATACCCAGATCGAAGGCGCCTGGGTACGTCCACTTGCGCGTCATGCGCCTGTAACCACTCGCCCGCCACCGGATCGAAAGTCAAAGCGTGGCAAGCGGAGACAGGCTGATGTTTTCATTTCTTGAACGAATGGGCGCTCACATTTCGAAAATTCGGCTCAGATGAGCGGCCATGAGCCCGTCTGTTTTCGATCGATGAACGATCAAGGGGTGGCACTGAGTGCCACCCCTTGGAGAAGTGCAGTCGATCACGATCCGCTCATCTGAGCGCAACCCTCATCAAGGGTGGCGATAATCACGCTGCCACAGACGCCGGAATTTCACCATGCGGACACGTATCCGGACCGAAACAACGTGGTCACACGCCCGGCCACCCCGTCAGACCCGTCGGAGCCGTCAGACCCCCAACGCCGCCAGCCGTTCCTCCACCCGCTCCGGCGCATACAGGTACTCCACGACCATCGCCCCGGCCCCGACCAGCCCCGCCCGCTCCCCCAGCCGCGAGGTGACGACGTCCAGATGAGCGGTGGAGCGCGGCAGCGCCCGTTGGTACAGCAGCTCCCGTACGCCCGTGAGGAAGGGAGTCCCGGCCAGATCCCCCGCGATCATCAGTACCCCGGGGTTCAGGAGCGTGACGACGGTCGCCAGGACGTCCCCGACCTGCCGCCCCGCGTCCCGCGCGAGCGCCGCCGCCTCCGGGTGCCCGGACGCCAGCAGGTCCCGCACGTCCGAGCCGGACGCCGCCGGCACCCCGGCCTCCGCCAGCCGCCGGGCCACGGCGCCTCCGCTGGCGACGGCGGCGAGACAGCCGTAGGAACCGCAGCGGCACAGGGCGTCGGCGCCCGCCG
Source organism: Streptomyces sp. a15 (assembly GCF_059026085.1). Lineage (NCBI taxonomy): Bacteria > Bacillati > Actinomycetota > Actinomycetes > Kitasatosporales > Streptomycetaceae > Streptomyces > Streptomyces sp. A15. Next base: position 1,196 of record NZ_JBWLKM010000092.1, read on the forward strand.
GGACCCGGATGTGGCCGAGGTCGCCCGCGCCGCCGTCGATGCCGCGGTAGACCGAGCCGTCGACCACGACGCCGGCGCCGATGCCCGTGGACACCTTGACCAGCACGAAGGCCGAGCAGTCCGGGTAGGCCGTGCGCTGTTCGCCGTATGCCATGAGGTTGGCGTCGTTGTCGACCAGTACGGGCAGTGGTCCGGCGCCCGAGTGCTCGGTGAAGGCCCTCGCCAGGCGGCCTCTTATGTCGTAGCCGTCCCAGCCGGGCATGATCGGCGGCTGTACGACCCGGCCGGTGTCGGTGTCGACCGGGCCCGGTACCGCGAGGCCGATGCCGCAGACCTCGTCCGCCCGGTGGCCGGCCTTCTCCAGGAGTTCGGCGAACCAGCGGCCGAGTTCGCCGAGGACCGCGTCGGGGCCGTCCTCGATGACCAGGACGCCCGAGTGCTCGGCGAGGATCTCGCCGGTGAGGGTCAGGACGGCGGCCCGCGCGTGCCGCGTGTCCAGGTCGGCGGAGAGGACCACCGCGTGGGCGTCGTCGAATTCGAGGGTGATGGAGGGGCGGCCGCCCAGCGGTGAGTCGACGGGACCGCCGGCGCCCTCGCGCAGCCAGCCCGCGCGGAAGAGGCGGTCGAGGCGCTGGCCAACGGTGGCGCGGGACAGACCGGTGGCCTGTTGCAGGGCGCCACGGGTGGTGGCGCGGCCGCTGCGCACCAGTTCGAGCAGGTCTCCGGCGCTCGCCTGACTCCCGGTCCTGCCGGTCCTGCCGGGTCGTCCGGTCATGCGCACCCCCTTGTGTTTCTCAAGCTTGCATTACATATTGAGTTTTGCGTGTTAAATAGACGTAACCCTACGGTAGCCACTGCCGAACCGATCGGCCGTACGTCTTCGGGGAGCCTTGAGTGGATCGCGCAACGCAGGTCACAGCCCGCAACACCGGGTACTTCACTCCCATCGGCACCATTTCCTCACCACCCTTTTCCGGGCATGGTGAGGTGCCGGGGTCCGAGGCGGCCGTATACGATCCGGCGACCAGGACACATTCCCGTTCCCTGCACGTCAGGGCCGCCCGCGTCCTCGAAGGCAACTGGACCGGCACTTCCACCGTGCCCTCGCACGGCCTGTATCCGCACCAGTGGTCCTGGGACTCGGCCTTCATCGCGATCGGTCTGCGCCACCTGTCGCCGCTGAGGGCGCAGACGGAGCTGGAGACGCTGCTGGGCGGCCAGTGGGAGGACGGGCGGATCCCGCACATCGTCTTCAACCCCTCCGTCCCCCTCGACGCGTACTTCCCGAGCCCCGACTTCTGGCGCTCCTCGACCGCGGGGCGCGCCGCGGGCGCCCCGCGCACCGTACAGACCTCGGGCATCGTGCAGCCACCGGTGCACGCGCTGGCCGCGTGGCTGGTGCACTGCGCCGACCCGGGGCTGTCGCGGGCGCGCGGCTTCCTCGCCCAGGTGTATCCGCGGCTCGCGGCCTGGCACCGGTATCTGCTGCACCGGCGGGACCTGGGCGGGGGGTCGCTGGCGTCCGTCGTGCACCCCTGGGAACAGGGTATGGACAACAGCCCCTGCTGGGACGCCCCGCTGAGCAGGATCACACCGGCTCCGGCCCGTTCCTTCCGCCGCGCCGACCTGGACCACGGCGCCCCCGCGGACCGGCCGACGGATCTGGACTACGGGCGGTACGTGCGGCTGGCGACCGACTACCGGGACGCCGGATACGCCGACGGCACCAGTGACTTCGCGGTGGAGGACCCCGCGTTCAACGCCCTGCTGATCGCCTCCGAGCACGCCCTCGCGCGGATCGCGCAGGAGCTCGGCGCCACCGGGACGGCCCGGCACGCGCGTGCCGAGCGGCTGACGGCGGCGCTGATCGAGCGGCTGTGGGACCCGGCGGAGGGCATGTTCTTCTGCCGGGACGTGCGGGGCGGGGGGCCGAGCGGGGAGCTGATCCGTGAGCGCAGTGTCTCCGGGGTCGTTCCGCTGCTGCTGCCCGACCTGCCACGGGAGATCACGGACGCGCTCGTCCGCACGCTCGGCGGCGCGCACTTCGGGGTCGGCGGCACCACCCGCCTCGTCCCGAGCTACGACCTGCTCGGCGAGGCCTTCGACCCGCACCGCTACTGGCGCGGCCCGGCCTGGTTCAACACGAGCTGGCTGGTGGAGCGCGGGCTGCGCACGCACGGCGAGCGGGGGCGGGCCAACGCGCTGCGCCGGGCCGTCCTGGACATCGCCGGCACATCCGACTTCGCGGAGTACGTCGACCCGTACACCGGCGAGGCCTGCGGGGCGACCGGCTTCAGCTGGACCGCCGCGCTGACGCTCGACCTGCTGCACACCGGCCCCGGACACGACGTGTCCCTCACGGGCATCCGGACGTTCGAGATGAGTGACAAGGGAGGGGACCGGGGATGACGGACCGGCATCATCTGCTCGTGCACGGCGGGACGTTCGCCGCTGTGGGCGACGGCGGGGACATCAGCGGCGTACGGGGCGGCAGTTCCCCGGACGGGTTATTCGTACGTGACGCCCGGCACCTGAGCCGGTGGCAGCTCACCGTCGACGGCGCGGTGCCCGAGGCGCTGTCGCCGGTCGCCGACGGGGACACCGCGCGCTGTGTGCTCGTCCCGCGCGGCGGGCGCCAGGAGCCGCCCGCCTACACGCTCTTCCGTGAACAGGCCGTCGGTGACGGCTCGTTCGTCGAGTCGCTGCGCGTGACCAGCAACCGTCCGGTGCCGACGACGCTCCGGCTCGCGGTCACCGCGGACGCCGACTTCACCGACCAGTTCGAACTGCGCTCCGACCACCGTACGTACGCGAAGATAGGAGCGACTCGCTCCCGCCACGTCCTGGACGGCGGCGTGGAGTTCGCCTACCAGCGTGGCGAGTGGCGGTCCTGTACGACGGTGACGGCCGAGCCCGTCCCGGATGGCGTCGAGGAGACCGGCACCGGCGCCCGGCGCCTCGTGTGGACCCTGGATCTGGAACCGCACGGCACGGCCGAGCTGATGCTGCGCGTGATGGCCCGCCCGCACGGCGACAAGCGGACCCTGCGGGTACCGCGCTCCCCGGCTGCGCTGAACGACCAACTCCTCGCGATGGAAGGCGAGTTCGTCGAAGGCGTCGCCTTCCCGACCGGCTGGCCGGAGCTGGCCGCGGCCTGTGCGCGCGGGCTCGCCGACCTCGCCTCGCTCCAGGTGCCGGCGACCGGTCCGGACGGCGAGGAACTGCGCGTACCGGCGGCGGGTGCCCCCTGGTTCCTGACCCTGCTGGGCCGGGACGCCCTGCTGACCTCGCTGTTCGCGCTGCCCTACCGGCCCCGCCCGGCCGCCGCCACGCTGCTGGCGCTGGCCGCGGCGCAGGCGACGGAGACCGGCCCGGAGTCGGTCTCCCAGCCCGGCAAGATCGTGCACGAGGTGCGGCACGGCGAGCTGGCGCACTTCGGGCAGGTGCCGTACGGCCGTTACTACGGCTCGGTCGACGCCACCCCGCTGTTCCTCGTGCTGCTCGGCGCGTACGTCGAGCACACCGGGGACGCGGAGCTGGCCCGCCGACTGGAGCCCCACGCCCGTGCGGCCATCGGCTGGATGCTGGACCACGGCGGGCTGACCTCGCGCGGCTACCTGGTCTACCGCGCCGACCAGGGCGGCCTCGCCAACCAGAACTGGAAGGACTCCCCCGGCGCCATCTGCTCGGCCGACGGCACCCGCGCGAGCGGCCCGGTGATGGCGGCGGGCGCCCAGGGGTACGCGTACGACGCGCTGCGCCGCACCGCCTGGCTGGCGCGCACGGCGTGGGACGACAAGGTCTACGCGGCGCTGCTGGAGCAGGCCGCCGCCGACCTGCGCGACCGCTTCCAGCGCGACTTCTGGATGCCGGACCACTCCTTCCCCGCCCTCGCGCTGGACGGCGAGGGCAACCAGGTGGACGCGCTGGCCTCGGACGCCGGGCATCTGCTGTGGTCGGGGCTGCTGGACAAGGAGTACGGCGAGGTCGTCGGGCGGCGCCTGCTCGAACCCGACTTCTTCTCCGGCTGGGGCGTGCGCACGCTGGCCGCCGGGCAGCCGGCGTACCACCCGCTGTCGTACCACCGCGGTTCGGTGTGGCCGCACGACAACGCGCTGATCACGCTGGGCCTGGCCCGCTACGGCCTGCACGACGAGGCCCGCACGGTGGCCCACGGCCTGGTCGCCGCGGCGACGGCGACCGGGCACCGGCTGCCGGAGGTCCTCGCGGGCTACGGCCGGGACACGCACGCCGAGCCGGTGCCGTACCCGCACGCGTGTGTGCGGGAGTCGCGGTCGGCGGCGGCGCCGCTCGCGCTGCTGACGGCGGTCGGGGGCGCCTGACAAGGCTCACAAAAGGCCGGTTGGTGAGGCGTTTGCCCGGTGTTTGCCGAGCGCTGGGCACATGGGCTGAACAGCGGACGGAGGCGAACCGTACGGGAGTACGGCGGATGCGGTGCCCTGCTTCGGGCCCGGGTCCGCCGTATCACCGGGCTTCGTACGGAAGGACCTTCGGGTGTCGGCAGAGGCGACTGAGGCAACCGAGGCGACGGGCGATGCCGTACCCGAGGAAGATGCCGTACCCCAGGAAGTTGCGGTACCCGATGAGGCCGTACCCGGCGAGAAGACGCCCGGCACGCTCAAGTCCCGTCTCGCCCACTGGCGTTCCTGGCGCACCCGGCACCCCGCCGCCGCCCGCGCCCTGAGCTGGACGGCCACCGGTCTCGCCGCCGGCCTGGTCTTCGGCGCCCTGGTGCTGCCGAACACCCTCGGCGCACTCCAGTACAACCGGTTCACGCGGCTGCCGGCGGAGGCGATCGTCGGTGCTGTCCTGGTGCTCGCGCTGCCGCGCCGGCCGCGGGTGGTCGTGGCGGCGCTGTCCGGGACGCTCCTCGGCGCGCTGACCGTGCTGAACCTGCTGGACATCGGGTTCTACGAGTACCTGGGCCGGGGCTTCAACCTGGTGCTCGACTGGGGGCTGCTGGACGACGCCCAGGCGTACGTCGAGGACTCGATGGGCAGGGCGACCGCCATCGGGGCGGCGGTCGGCGCGGTCGCCCTGGTCGTGCTGCTGCTGGTCGTGATGGCGCTGGCGACGGTCCGGCTGAGCAACCTGCTGGTCCGCGACACCCGGACCGCCACCCGGGCCACCCTGATCGCGGGCACCGTCTGGATCACCTGCTCCAGCCTCGGCCTTCAGGTCAACGGCATGCCGATCGCCTCCGACCGGGCCGGCTATGCGCTGAAGATCCAGGCGCGGCGGGTGCAGGACACCCTGCGCGACGAGGCCGCGTTCGCGAAGGAGGCCAAGGCCGACACCTTCGGCAACACCCCGGGCAGCGAGCTGCTGCCCGACCTGCGCGGCAAGGACGTCATCTTCACGTTCATCGAGAGCTACGGCCGCAGCGCGCTCGAGGACCCGGAGATCGCACCCGGCGTCGACCAGACCCTCGACGCGAGCACCGAGGCGCTGGAGAAGGCCGGTTACCGCGCGAAGAGCGGCTGGATGACCTCGGCGACGTACGGCGGCAGCAGCTGGCTCGGCCACTCCACCACCATGTCGGGCCTGTGGATCGACAACCAGCAGCGCTACCGGACCGTCATGTCCAGCGACCACCTCAGCCTGACCAAGGCGTTCGGGAAGACCGGCGCCTGGGACACGGTGGGCATCATGCCGGGCGTGCAGAAGGGCTGGCCGGAGCAGGAGTACTACGGCCTCGACAAGGTCTACAACGCCTTCCAGCTGGGCTACAAGGGCCCGAAGTTCAGCTGGTCGACCATGCCGGACCAGTACACCCTGGAGGCCTTCCAGCGTCTGGTGCACGGCAAGAAGCGCGACAAGCCGCTGATGTCGGAGATCATCCTGACCTCCAGCCACCAGCCGTGGGCGCCCATCCCGAAGCTGGTCGACTGGGACGAGCTCGGCGACGGCTCGGTCTTCGGCCCGATCCAGAAGGCCGGCGTCGACCCCTCGGAGCTCCTCACGAACTCCACCCGCTCCAAGGAGGAGTACGGCAGGTCGATCCAGTACTCCGTCACCAGCCTCACCCAGTGGCTGGAGCGCTACGGCACCGACGACACCGTCCTCGTCTTCCTCGGCGACCACCAGCCCATCGCCCGGGTCAGCGGCGCGGGCGCCAGCCGTGACGTGCCCGTCTCGATCGTCGCGAAGGACCCGAAGGTCCTCGACAAGATCGCCGCCTGGAACTGGACGGACGGCCTGAGGCCCGCCAAGAACGCACCGGTGTGGAAGATGAGCTCGTTCCGGGACCGGTTCCTGACGGCGTACGGGTCGACGCCGCGCCCCAGCAAGGACTGAGCCCTTTCACGAGGGGGGAATCAGCCCCCGGACGTGTCCAGTTCCGCGTCCTCGCCGATCCCCGCGCAGTCGTACGGGTCCTTCAGCCAGCCGTCCGGCAGTACCACCCGGTTGTTGCCGGAGGTGCGGCCGCGGGGCCCGTCGGCGCCGGTCGGCCAGGGCTGGTCGAGGTCCAGCTCGTCGAGCCCGGAGCGGAGTTCGGCCAGCGAGGAGGTGATCGCGAGCCGCTTGCGCATCTCGGAGCCGACCGCGAAGCCCTTCAGGTACCAGGCGACGTGCTTGCGGAAGTCGATGACGCCCCGCGCCTCGTCGCCGATCCACTCGCCGAGCAGGGTGGCGTGGCGGACCATGACGTCGGCGACCTCGCGCAGGGAGGGGCGTGCGATGTCTTCCGTACGCCCCTCGAAGGCCGCCACCAGGTCCGCGAACAGCCACGGCCGCCCCAGGCACCCACGCCCGACGACGACCCCGTCACAGCCCGTCTCCCGCACCATCCGCAGCGCGTCCTGAGCCGACCAGATGTCGCCGTTGCCGAGCACGGGGATCTCCGGCACGTGCTCCTTGAGCCGCGCGATGGCGTCCCAGTCGGCCGTGCCGCCGTAGTGCTGGGCGGCGGTGCGGCCGTGCAGGGCGATGGAGGTGACGCCCTCCTCGACGGCGATACGGCCGGCGTCGAGGAAGGTGATGTGGTCGTCGTCGATGCCCTTGCGCATCTTCATCGTCACCGGCAGGTCACCGGCGCCGCTGACGGCCTCGCGCAGGATCGCCCGCAGCAGGTTCCGCTTGTACGGGAGGGCGGAGCCGCCGCCCTTCCGGGTCACCTTCGGGACCGGGCAGCCGAAGTTCAGGTCGATGTGGTCGGCCAGGTCCTCCTCCGCGATCATGCGGACGGCCTTGCCGACGGTCGCCGGGTCGACGCCGTACAGCTGGATCGAGCGCGGTTTCTCGGTCGCGTCGAAGTGGATCAGCTGCATGGTCTTCTCGTTGCGTTCGACCAGCGCCCGGGTCGTGATCATCTCGCTGACGAACAGGCCCTTGCCGCCGCTGAACTCCCGGCACAGGGTGCGGAAGGGCGCGTTGGTGATCCCGGCCATGGGGGCGAGGACGACCGGCGGCCCGACGGTGTGCGGGCCGATCTGCAGGGGCGAGGCGGGCGTGGACATTCCCCCATTGTCGCGTACGGCGACGGGTGCTCGGCAGCGTGATCCGCGGCAGGTGGATGGCGTCGGTCATTAGTTAGACACACTATCGACGTCGGCGTACGCTGGACCGCATGCCCGAGCTCAGCCATCGCCGACGCATGCTCGTCCTCGCGATCTGCTGTATGAGCCTGCTGATCGTGAGTCTCGACAACACCGTTCTGAACGTCGCCCTCCCCTCCATGCAGAAGGAACTGCACGCCAGTACGGCGGGCCTCCAATGGACGATCGACGCCTACACCCTGGTGCTCGCCTCGCTGCTGATGCTCGCCGGATCCACGGCCGACCGGATCGGCCGCAAGCGGGTGTTCATGGCGGGGCTGGTCGTCTTCACGATCGGCTCCGCGCTGTGTTCCGTCGCGCCCAATCTGGAGATGCTCGTCGCCTTCCGCATGGTGCAGGCGGTGGGCGGTTCGATGCTCAACCCGGTCGCCATGTCGATCATCACGAACACCTTCACCGACCCGCGCGAGCGGGCGCGGGCGATCGGTGCGTGGGGTGCGGTGGTCGGCATCTCCATGGCCGCCGGGCCGCTGGTGGGAGGGCTGCTCGTGGAGTCCGTCGGCTGGCGGTCGATCTTCTGGCTCAATCTGCCGGTGGGGCTCGCCGCTCTGCTGCTCACCCTGCGCTACGTCCCCGAGTCCCGCGCGCCCAAGGCCCGTCGGCCCGATCCGCTCGGCCAGGTCATGGTGATCGCCCTGTTCGGCTGCCTGACGTACGCGATCATCGAGGCGCCGAACGCCGGGTTCGCGGCCGTCCTGCCGTTCGCGGTGGTGGCCCTGGGCGCGCTGGCGGGACTGCTCTGGTACGAGCCCCGGCGCGACGAGCCCCTCATCGATCTGCGGTTCTTCCGTTCGGCGCCGTTCAGTGGGGCGACCGTCATCGCGGTCAGTTCGTTCGCCGCGCTGGGCGGGTTCCTGTTCCTGTCGACGCTGTATCTGCAGAACGTGCGGGGGCTGGACGCGCTGCACGCGGGGCTGTGGATGCTGCCGATGGCTGTGCCGACGTTTCTGTGCGCGCCGTTGTCCGGGCGGCTGATCGGGTCTGTCGGGCCGCGGGTGCCGTTGCTGATCGCCGGTGTGGCGATGACGGCGAGCGGTGTGCTGTTCGCCGGGTTCGAGGCCGAGACGTCCAATGTCACGATGTTCATCGGGTACGTGCTGTTCGGGGTCGGGTTCGGGTTCGTGAACGCGCCGATCACCAATACGGCCGTGTCGGGGATGCCTCGTAGTCAGGCGGGGGTCGCGGCTGCCGTCGCCTCCACCAGCCGGCAGTTGGGGCAGACGCTCGGTGTCGCGGTGGTGGGTGCGGTGCTGGCCACGGGCGTGGGCTCGTCGTCGTACCGGGATGTCTTCGTGTCCGCGGCTCGGCCGGGGTGGTGGATTCTGGCGGGGTGCGGGTTGGTGGTGCTGGTGCTTGGGGCTGTGACGAGTGGGGCTTGGGCTCGGCGGACGGCTGAGCGGTTGGAGTCGGCGGAGGTGCGGGCTGCTGCGGGGGTTAGCGCCTCAGCGCCGTAGGGGTTGTTGCTTGTATGGCGAGTGCGGGTTGTGTGTGGCTGGTCGCGCCCACGCGGCGGAGCCGCACATTGACACAGCCCCGCGCCCCTGGGTGAGTCCGCTCAGGCCAGTTGATCAGCCAGGGTTGGCCACCGCTTGAGCAGGGCCTTCTCCACCCCTGGCAGAGCCTTCTGGCCCGCCAGTGCCACCGCAATCGCCGCCAGTACGCCCGCCCACGCCATCGGCCCCAGCGGGGTGCAGCCGAACAGCTGGCTCGCGCCCGGGGTTTGCACCAGGGCGAAGAGGACGACCGCCGAGCCCAAGGAGGTGAGGCGGACCAGAGGACTGTCGCGGCGGTCGGCCAATGTCTGGGCCAGTTGGGTGCCTACCACCGCGCACAGGGCCATCGTGGTCGAGCGGCGGGTCGTGCCGGGGGTGAAGCGGCCGAAGAGCCAGGCGACCGTGGCGCCCAGGCAGGTGGTGAGGGCTCGGTGGCGGATCTGGCGGATGAGGGGGGCGCCGAGGAGGGCCGTGCCGAGGGGTTGGTCGGATGCTGTGGACTCGCCGCCGTCTTCCTTGGGGGTCACCGCCACCGCCATCGCCGGGAACAGGTCTGTGAACAGGTTGACCAGCAGCATCTGGCGGGTGGACAGGGGCGCGGAGCCCGACAGGATGGTGCCGAGGATGCCGAAGCCGACCTCGCCCGCGTTGCCGCCGATGAGGATGGCGATGGCGTCGGCGACGCTGTGCCACAGGGCGCGGCCTTCGTGGACCGCCTCGATGAGCACCGAGAGGTCGTCGCCGGTGACGACGAGGTCGGCGGCGTTGCGGGCGGCGGCCGAGCCGCGGGCGTTGATGCCGACGCCGATGTCGGCGGCGCGGATGGCGGCGGCGTCGTTGGCGCCGTCGCCCACCATGCCGACGACCCGGCCGGCGTCCCTGAGGGCCTCGACGACCTGGAGTTTCTGCTCGGGCGCGACCCGGGCGACCACGTCGGCGTCGCGGAGCATCCGGGCCCGGGCGGTGCGGTCGGCGGCGGCGAGTTCGTCGCCGGTGACCACGTTCGCGTCGTCCGGCCAGCCGAGGTCGACGGCGATGGCGTGGGCGGTCTGCGGGTGGTCGCCGGTCAGCACGACGGGCCGTACGCCCGCCTCGCGCAGCCCGCGGACCAGGGCCGGGGACGTCTCGCGCGCCACGTCGGCGAGCGCGAGCAGTCCGGTGAACTCCAGGTCCTGCAAGGGCTCTTCGAGTACGTCCGTCGCCCTCTCGCCCTCCCGCAGCGGGCGTCCGGCGACCGCCAGGACGCGCAGCCCGTCGGCGGCCAGCGACTGGGCCCGGTCGGAGATGTGGGAGGGGAGGTCGGCGCAGGTGGGCAGGACGGTCTCGGGGGCGCCCTTGACGACCAGGACCGGGGTGCCGTCCCCGGCCCGGCCGACGGCGGCGGCGTAGCCGCGGGCGGCCTCGAAGGGGACGCCCTCGGTCTGCTCCCAGTCGGGGTCGGGCCCGGCGGCGTCCAGGACGGCCTCGTCGGTGGCGTGCACCGGGCGGACCGAGTCGCCGTTGAGGCGCGGGCAGGCGCGGGCCGCCGCCCGCAGCGTCTCGGCGGCGTCCGGCTGGTCGAGGGTGTGGACCGTGCCGTCCGCGTCGGCCACCCGGACCAGGCGCAGCCGGTTCTCGGTGAGGGTGCCGGTCTTGTCGAAGCAGATGGTGTCCATGCGCCCCAGCGCCTCCAGCGTGCGCGGGGTGCGGACGAGGAGGCCGCGGCTGCTGAGCCGGCGGGCGGCGGCGAGCTGCGCCACGGTGGCCACCAGCGGCAGCCCTTCGGGTACGGCGGCCACGGCCACTGCGACTCCGCCGCTGACCGCCTGCTTGATCGGGGTCCCCCGCAGCAGCGACAGGCCGGTCACGGCGGCACCGCCCGCCATCGTCAACGGCATGGCCTTGCGGGTGAGTTCCTGGAGGCGGGCCTGCACTCCGGCGGCCGGCGGGACGCGGGCGGCGAGGGAGACGGCCCGGGCGGCCTCGGTACGGTCGCCGGTGTCCACGACGACGGCCTGGGCGCGTCCGGCCACCACCGTCGTCCCTTCGAAGACCATGCAGTGCCGTTCGGCCACGGGGGCGCGCGGAGTCGCGTCCATGCCCTTGTCGACCGGCAGGGACTCGCCGGTCAGCGCGGACTCGTCGACCTCGAGACCGTCCTCCCACAGCAGGCGGGCGTCGGCGGGCACGACGTCGTCGGTCTTGAGGTCGATGATGTGGCCCGGGCTGAGCTTGGCGGCGTCGACCACACGGGCCGTGTCCCCGTCGTCCGTGACCCGCGCCTTCTGCTTCTGCTGGGCGAGCAGCCCGGACAGCGCGCGCTCGGCCCGCAGCCGCTGGACGCCGCCGACCAGGGCGTTCAGGTCGAGGGCGCCGAGGACCAGCAGGGCGTCCACGGCCGAGCCGAGGATCGCGGACGCGGCTGAGCCGACGGCCAGGACCGGGGTGAGGGGGTCGTCCAGTTCGCCGCGTACGGCCTGGGCGAGCTGCCACGACCAGCGCGCGGGGGCCAGCACGGGCTGTCGTACGACCGTGTCGGCGGCCGTGCGTACCCGGGCCGTCGTCTGTTCGAGGGGGGTCGGCTCCGGGGGTGCCTCCTGTTCCAGCCGGTCGCGTACGTCGTCCGGATGCAGGGCGTGCCAGGCGACCCTCGGCCGGGGGTGGGGGGCGCGGGCCACCGCCACGCCGAGGGCCGCGCGTACTCCGGTGAACAGGGCGGCGGCCGCGCCGATGTCGACCGGCGCGTGCCGCAGACCGGGCAGGGGCGAGCCATGGCGCCGGCGGGACTCGCCGACGGCCACGAGCAGGCCGGACAGCGCGGCGCCGGACCGGGCCAGGGTCTGTGACCGGCGGCCGACGCCACGCTCCGCCGGGATGGCGATCAGCAGCCGCCACACGTCGGCGAGGCCGTGCGGGGCGAGGACGTCCGCGCCCCACACCACCTGGCCGTCCTCGTCGGTGAGGGCGACGGCCACGTCACCGCCGAGGAGTCCGGAGGTCACGTCCGCGTCGTCGTGCGGGCGGGGGCGGGCGACCGTGAGGACCCCGCCCTCGCCGCGCAGTTCGTCCACGACCTCGCGCAACGGCCGGTCCGCGCCGACGACTTGGTCGGCCAGGCCGGTGAAGTCGGCGAGTGCGGGGTCGTCGACGACCACGACCCGCAGCCCGGCCCGGCGGGCGGCGTCCAGGACGGGCTCGGCCCACGGGTCGGCGCCCGCGCCGGGTTTCCTGAGCGCGCTGGGATGCAGCACGATCGTGCCGGCCATCTCCAGCTGCCGCAGCCGGCCCGGGTCGCGCACGAGCACGCCCGCGCTGGACAGGGCACCGCTCAGGACGGCGTGGAAGGCGGCGGGCCCGTACCGCGCGGCCTTGGGCGAACCGGCGAGGACCGCCTCCGCCGCCTCGGCGACGTCGTGCTTGACGAGCAGGGCCGCCGCCGCGCCCAGGACGCTGCCGGTGGAGGCGTGGGCGGCGTACTCCTGGGCCGGGGAGGTCCGCAGCGGCGGGCGCAGGGACGGATCCACGGGCACGCTGTCGCGGCCCGGTGCGCACAGCTGGTCGTGCACGGTCTCGAAGGCGGCCGTCCGCATCACCGCCTCCGCCAGCTGGGAGGTGCGCAGCATCCCGTCGAGCAGCAGCGAGGTCGGGGTGTGCCCGGCGCCGTGCACGGCCGCGTTCGCGACGGCGAAGAACACTTCCATGCGGGCGTTGCCGAGGCGGGCGCGCATCCAGGCGCGGAAGCGGGGGTTCTCGCGCAGCAGCGTGACCACGGCGGTCACCAGGCGCGGCGAGGGCGGCAGCCGCATCGCGGACCCCACCAGCGCGGCCACGGCACCCACCGCGTCGGCGGCGAGCGCCTCGGCGGCGGTCCGCACGGACGCGGGGTCACCGGGGTGACCGAGCTCCTCGACACTGTCGTCGTCGGCGGGCACCAGACCGTGCCGCTCGGCGAGCGCCACCGCCCGCTCCACGACCCGGTCGCTCACGGCCTCCTCGGTCGCCGCCACGACCAGCCGGCCCAGCCCCTGGTCCCAGTAGGCGAAGGCGACGTCCGGATGCTCGGCGAGAGCGGCGGCCACGCGGCGGGCGAGGTGTTCGGTACGGCGGGGGCGTTTCCGCGCACCGGCAGCCGGGGGCTCCCCGCCACCCGGCTCACGCTCCACGACCAGTTCGCCGTCGGCCCGGTCGGCCCGGTCGACAGCGGCCCGGTCGGCCCCCTCAGCCCCCTCAGCCCCCTCAGCCCAGGCGGCCCGGTCGGCCCCGGAGGCCCCGTCAGCCCCGGAGGCCCGGTCGGCCCGGACGGCCCCGCCAGCCCCGTCCGCCACCTCAGCCCCCCCCGCCACCTCAGCCCCATCGGCCACGTCAGCCCCGGCGGCCCGGTCGGCCCGGTCGGCCCGGTCGAGCAGGTCGGCCCGGTCGGGCCGATCGGCTGCGTGGGCCGCGTCGGCCCCATAGGTCCCGTCGGCCGCGTCGGCCTCATAGGCTCCGCCGACCCCGCCGACCCCGCCGACCCCCTCGGCCTCATAGGCCCCGTCGGCCCCGTCGGCCCCGTCGGCCTGTCGTGCCGTCCGTTCCGCGTCGCCCGCCTTCTCCGCTCGCTCCGCCGCCTGTTCCGCGCGGCCCGCCGCCTGCCGGAGTTCCTCCGGGGTGGCCTCGCGCAGGGCCAGGTGGGTGCGGGTGCCGGCGCGCCAGTCGCGGGGGGCGCCCGGGAGGGCCGCGCGGGTGACGCGGGCGACGCGCAGGGCGAAGTCCGCGCTGCGCACGCCCGCCCGGGCCGTGCCCGCGACCGCTCCGGCGGCGGCGCCCACGGCGGGTGCCGTACCCCGGGCCAGCAGACGCGGGCCGGCCAGCACGAGTCCGGCGGCGGCCGCCGTGGGACGGGTGAGAAGTCCTCCGCTCATCACTCGCCCTCAGCCGCTCGTACGGGCAGGTCGGGCCGTCGTCGCGCCACTCGGCCCGCCGCCGGCGGGGGGCGGCGTGTGGTGCGCGGGCAGTTTGTCGGAGGGCGTGGCGGGCGCCGCCGTACCCTCCGCGGACGGCTTGCCGGAGGACGACGCCAGCACCTGCGGGGTGGGCCGCGTGCCGGACGCCTCAGCGGTCTCCCCCTGCTTCTCCGCCTTCTCCGCCTTCTCCGCCTTCTCCGTCTCCTCCCGCCGCGGCTGCGTCAGCCACGCCACCGCCGCTCCGGTGATCGCGACGGGCCACTCCACGACGCCGGCGACGCCGAGCACCCCGGCGCCGGTGTACACGGCGATCCGGCGCCCGCGCGGCGACACCGCTCCGATCTTGTCCAGTGTCCCCTCGGCCGCCCGGCCCACCGTTCCGGCGCCGGGCACCCGGCTCAGTACCGAGGCGGCCGCCCGCAGCGGTTGCGGAAGATCCTGTGTCGACCGTGTCGACTTCTGCTCGGCCATGACTCTCCTCGGGATGGCGCCTCACCTTTCGGTGACCCGAGTTCCCGCAGTTCGGAGAGTCATCCCGAGTCAGGGTGACTACCTCATCCGCGCGACCGCGACCGCTCGACGGCGATCGCGTGCAGCCGCTCCAGCCGTGCCCGTGACTCCTCCTCCGCCGGTGTGTACGTGACCATGCGAGGCCCGTTCTCCGGGCCGAGCCACAGGTCGGTGTGGTCGACGACGACACGGCCCACGTACCGGTTCAGGAACTCCTTGCGCTTGCTGCGGTGGGCGATCACCTCGTGGCGGTCCCACGCCTCGCAGAAGTCCGGGGACTCGGCGCGCAGCCGCTTGAGGAGCATCTTCCAGGCGGGCTCGGCCAGATGCCCGGCCATCGTGGCGCGGAAGCGGGCGGCCATCATGCGCTGGGCGTCCTCCAGGTGCACGATGGACGACTGCCACTCGGGGTGCGTGTAGGAGAGGATCATGCAGTTGCGGTCCTCGGGCGGCACGGCGTCGAGGTCGCAGAGCAGCAGACTGTAGGTCCGGTTGTAGCCGAGGATGTCGTACCGGCTGTTCTGCACGGCGGCGGCCGCCGGCTCCAGCTGCTCCAGGACCGCCCGCAGCCCCGGGGTGAGCGACGGGCAGTCGGTGGCCGGCGTCGGATCCACGGCGCCGGCGAGCCGGAAGAGGTGGGCGCGTTCCGTCGGGTCGAGCAGCAGGGTGCGGGCGAGGGCGTCGAGGACCTGGACGGAGACCTGGATGTCCCGGGCCTGTTCGAGCCAGGTGTACCAGGTGACGCCGACCGCGGAGAGCTGGGCGACCTCCTCCCGGCGCAGTCCCGGGGTGCGGCGCCGGCGGCCGCGGGGCAGACCGACCCGTTCCGGGGCGATGTGCTCGCGTCGGTGGCGCAGGAAGGCGGCGAGTTCATGCCGCCGGATCTCCGCGACGGCCGTTCCCGACAGCGTTCCGGTCGGTGTTCCCGTCGGCGTTACCGTCGGGATTCCCGTCGGTGTTCCGGTCGGTGTTCCGGTCGGTGTTCCCGACGTCCTCCCCGAGGCCGTCCCCGCCGTCTCCTGGGCCATGGTCGTCATGCCTCCAGCCTGCCGCCGCCCGCACCTCTTCCCCACCCTGTTTCCAGGTGCTTCTTGTACCAGGATAAGAAGACTCTGGTACCCGTCTCGGAGCAGCCGCAGGCTCATACCCGTGACGGAAACCACGACCACCCCACCCCCGACCCGCCCCTCCCCCGCCCCACCGGAGCTCGGCGGGCTCGGCCTGTTCACGGTGCTGCTGGCCGCGGCACTGCCCCTCGTCGACTTCTTCATCGTCAACGTCGCCCTGCCGACCATCGGCTCGGACCTCGCCGCGAGCGAGTCGGTCCTGGAGCTCGTCGTCTCCGGGTACGGCCTGGCGTACGCCGTCCTGCTCGTCCTCGGCGGCCGGCTCGGCGACCTCTTCGGCCGGCGCCGCCTCTTCCTGGGCGGCATGGCCGCGTTCGGGCTGACCTCGCTGGCGTGCGGGCTCGCGCCCACCGCCTGGACGCTGGTCGCGGCCCGGGTCGCGCAGGGCGCGGCGTCCGCCGCGATGCTGCCGCAGGTGCTCGCCACCATCCAGGCGGCCACCGCGGGCCCGCGCCGCGCCAAGGCGATGAGCCTGTACGGCGCGACGGCCGGCCTGTCGATGGTGGCGGGCCAGATCCTGGGCGGCGTACTCGTCTCGGCCGACATTGCGGGCACCGGCTGGCGCTCGGTGTTCCTGGTGAACGTGCCGGTCGTCCTCGTCGGCCTCGTCCTGGCCGCCCGCGCGATCCCGGAGACCCGGGCGCAGCGCCCGGAACCGGTGGACGGCCCCGGCACGCTCCTGCTGGCCGCCTCGCTGATCGCCCTGCTGGCTCCGCTCACCGAGGGCAGGGCGGCGGGCTGGCCGCTGTGGACGTGGCTGTCGCTGGCGGCGTTCCCGTTCCTGGCGGCGGCGTTCTACGCGGTGGAGCGCAGGGCGGACCGCCTGGGCCGTACGCCGCTGGTGCCGCCGAGCCTGTTCCGGCTGGTGTCGCTGCGGCGCGGGCTGGTGATGATCCTGCCGTTCTCCATCGGGTTCAGCGGCTTCATGTTCGTGATCGCGGTGGCCTTGCAGCAGGGCGCGGGCCTCGGCCCCGTCCAGGCGGGCCTCGCCCTCGCCCCGCTGGCGGTGACGTTCTTCTTCACCTCGCTCGCCGGTCCCCGGCTCATCGCCCGGTACGGCACCCGGGTGGTGACGGCCGGCTCCCTGTTCCAGGTCGTGGGCGTGGGCCTGATCGCCCTGACCGCGTGGCGTTCCTGGCCGGACCTCGGCGTCGTCGCCCTGCTGCCGGGCGGTGCGATCGCCGGTGTGGGCCAGGCCCTCCAACTCCCCGTGATCTTCCGGATCGTCCTGTCCGAGGTGCCGCCCGCGCGGGCCGGCGTCGGCAGCGGTGTGATGACCACCACCCAGCAGTCGGCGCTGGCACTGGGCGTGGCCACCCTCGGCACCCTCTTCCTGTCCCTGACTCCGGGCCTGGGCATGCGGAACGCCCTGGTCATCACGCTTCTCGTACAGCTGGCGGCGATCGTCCTGACCGGTCTGCTGAGCCTGCGGCTGCCGAGGACGGTCGACTGAGCCCCAGAACACGGGTTGGCCAACGAGCTGTGAAGGATCCCCTGTTGATGTTGGTCTTGCTGCACACTCCTTGCTGCGTCAACAGACTCGCAGGGCGCGGCTTCTGGAGGCAGCATGCTGGAGATCAACACGAGCAAGGTGAGCCGCTGGGACCAGCACGGGCGCGAGCACGTCGTCCGGGTCCAGCGGGCGGGAATGCAGCGCACGATCAGCTGCGACACGTGCGGCTGGCGCAAGGGAGCGCAGTTCCTGCCCTGGCTGAAGGCGGAGGAACACCTGGCGGAGGCGCATCAGGCGACGGTCGATCCGACAGACCGGTCGGCCTAGTCACCCAGTTCGGTGAAGAGCGTCAGCTGAAGCGCACCGGGTGCCTCCAGCCGGGAGTTCAGCGAGTTCCACGGGGTGCGGGTCGGCTCGGCGACCACCTCCGCTCCGGCGGCCGCCAGCTTCTCGGTGGTGGCGACGGAGTCGTCGACCTGGAAGGCGACCCGGATGTGACCGGCCACGCGCCGCCCGACCTCGACCTCGTCGATGAAGGCGGCGTGGTTCGGGTCGGTCAGCTCCAGGGTGGCCCGGCCGGCGTCGAGGATGGTGACCCGGCCGCCCTCGGAGGTGAACGCGCCGCGTTCGGGCAGACCGAGGACGTCGCGGTAGAAGTGCAGGGCCGCGTCGTAGTCGGCCGCCGTGACCACCAGGCGGAGTTCGCGGACAGCGGGTTCCCCGGAGGTTTTCTCGGACATGTCGGCTCCTCGGAGATCGCGGGTACTGAACCCGACAACCCGGCGCTGTGCCGGGCGATTCCCAACGCCCTACGCGCCCAGCCCTCGCAGCAGCAACTGCACCACGGCCTTGAACTCGTCCTCCACGCCCGGCAGTTCCCACTCCCGGTGGTAGCAGGGGTCGTGGAAGCGGCCGGTCGCCTGGAACAGGGCGCGGGCCGTGGCGGCCGGGTCGGCGACCGTGAACACGCCCGCGTCCACGCCCGCCCGGACGATCCGGGTCAGCTGCCCGGTGAGGTCGGTGATGTGCTCGGCGACCGCCCCGCCGTTCTCGTCGGTCAGCACCATGTACGTGGCGAAGAGCTCGGGGTCGTCGCCCGCCTTGCGGCGCTTGGCCTCGAAGAGGGCCGCGAGCCAGTCGCCGAGGCGCTGTCGGGGGTCACGGGACGCGTCGGCGGCGATCCCGGCCAGGGACTCGGACGTGCGGTCCAGCCACCGCTTCGTGACCGCCTCCCGCAGCGCCGCCTTCGTGCGGAAGTGGCGGTAGACGCTGCCGTGGCTGACGCCGAGCGCGCGGGCCACGTCCACCACGGTCGCCTTGGCCGGGCCGTGGCGGCGCAGCACCTCCTCGGTCGCTTCGAGGATGCGCTCGGCGGTCAGGATCTCGCTGGTCGGTGGCATGAGCAGACCGTACCCGGCGCCCGCCTCAGGCCTCGAGGTGCGCCATCTGGGCCGCCGGGTACCGCTCACCCGCGGCGGCTCCGGCCGGTACGGCCTCCTCGATCGCGGCGAGGTCGGCCGCGTCCAGCGTGACGTCCAGTGCGCCGAGGGACTCCGTGAGCCGCTCGCGGGTACGGGCGCCGACCAGCGGCACGATGACGTTGTTGTGCTGCGAGCCCCGCGAGAGCACCCAGGCGATCGCGATCTGCGCGACGCTGGTGCCCTTCTGCTCGGCGATCTTCCGCAGCGCCTCGACGAGGTTCAGGTTGTGCTGGAGGTTCTCGCCCTGGAAGCGCGGGGACATCGCCCGGAAGTCGTTCGCGGCGAGCTGCCGGTCGCCGGTGAAGTGGCCGGAGATCAGACCGCGGGACAGGACGCCGTACGCCGTGACGCCGATGCCCAGTTCGCGGGTGGTCGGCAGGATCTCGTCCTCGATGCCGCGGGAGATCAGCGAGTACTCGATCTGGAGGTCGCTGACGGGGGCGGTGGCGGCGGCCCGGCGGATGGTGTCGGCGCCGACCTCGCTCAGGCCCACGTGCCGGACGTAACCCTTGTCGACCAGTTCGGCGATCGCGCCGACCGTCTCCTCGATCGGGACGGCCGGGTCGAGCCGGGCGATCCGGTAGACGTCGATGTGGTCGACGCCGAGGCGCTGGAGCGAGTACGCGGCGAAGTTCTTCACGGCGGCCGGGCGCCCGTCGTAGCCGGACCAGCCGCCGGCCGGGTCGCGCAGCGCGCCGAACTTCACGCTGACGAGGGCCTGTTCGCGGCGGGCGGCGGGCGCGGTGCGCAGGGCCTCGCCGATGAGGAGTTCGTTGTGGCCCATGCCGTAGAAGTCGCCGGTGTCGAGCAGGGTGACGCCCGCCTCCAGGGCGGCGTGGATGGTAGCGATCGACTCGGCGCGGTCGGCGTCGCCGTACAGCGCGGACATGCCCATGCAGCCGAGGCCGAGAGCGGAGACCTGGGGGCCGGTGCTTCCGAGAGTGCGCGTGTGCATCGTCATGACACCCACCATGACATGACAGCTGACAGATTTCAATATCTGTCAGCTGTCATGTGTCAGCCGCTTACCGCTTTACGGGTATCCCCGCGAGCCGCGCTCAGCCCTGCTCCACGCTCAGCCTCAGCCCTGCTTCAGCGGCAGCGCCAGGTCCACGACCTTGCGGCCGCCGTCGAAGGTGCCGGTGCGGGTGACCGAGCCGTTCAGCAGGTCCGCGCGGTAGAGGCGCTGGGCACCGCCGACCGCCAGGACGCCGTACGCCGTGTTCGAGCCGGTGCGCCGCGAGGTGTAGACGTCGAAGCCCGCGTTCGGGCCCGCGTCGACGCCGAGCTTGCCGGTGGGCGCGAGGTTGCCCGCGTTGGCCGGGGACTGGACGGCGACCTGGTCGTTCACCGTGTCCACGTCGAAGAGGGTGGTGGCGGTGGTCGCGGAGAGGTCGTTGTTCGTGTACGCCGCACCCGTCACGCCGGCCGCCGTGGCACCGGTCGTCGCGGGCGGCACGGGCGGGTTGGTGAGGGTGCCGTCGACCGCGGTGGTGCCGGCGGCGGGCGCGCCGGCCGGGTCGTCGATGTTGTGGCGGAGGTTCTGGCCGGTGTCGCTGATGACCCGGAGCCGGTTGGCGGCAGGGTTGAAGTCGACGCCGAAGGTCGCGCCCTGCAGGGCCACGCTCAGCTGCGAGACCTTGGTGGCCTTGGCGCCGACCTCGCGGATCGTGTAGATGCCGCCCTTGTCGCCGACGCCGTACAGCTTGCCGTTCTGCACCCGGTAGTCGATGCCGACGAGCGCGCTGTCCCCCTTGAGGCCGTCCACCGTGCCGAGCGGGAGGACGCGGTCCGGCCGGTCGACGCGGAAGCTGACGAGACGCCGGTCGTCCGTGAGGCCGATCGCGGTGAGCCGGTCGCCGGCGACTCCCTGCACCCCGGCGACCGAGCCGCCCTGGGTGCTGATCGCCGAGGAGTCGCTCTCCTGCCCCTGCCCCCTGTCGCTCGCGGCGACATAGCCGACGGAACCGATGGCCAGGGCCAGAACGGCCGCCCCGATGACTGCTTGCTTGCGCATGATGCCCCCGTGTAGGTCGGTCACCGCGCCCCGCACTCTGCGAGCCGCGTATGACCTCCCCTTCGGAGCCACAGGTGTCCTGGATGGGCGAAACCCCGGTTCCGTTACGTCTGTTACGGAACCGGGGTTTTCGTGTGCTCTTCGTGACTAGCGGCCGATCACTAGCAGCCGATGAGTCGGCTCGCCAGGTACCCCTCGATCTGGTCCAGCGACACGCGCTCCTGCTTCATCGAGTCACGCTCGCGCACCGTCACCGCGTTGTCGTCCAGGGTGTCGAAGTCGACGGTCACGCAGAACGGCGTACCGATCTCGTCCTGGCGGCGGTAGCGGCGGCCGATGGCGCCGGCGTCGTCGAAGTCGATGTTCCAGTTCTGGCGCAGCGCCTGGGCCAGACCCTTGGCCTTCGGGGACAGCTCGGCGTTCCGCGACAGGGGAAGCACCGCGGCCTTCACCGGGGCCAGCCGCGGGTCGAGGCGCAGCACCGTGCGCTTCTCCAGCTTGCCCTTGGCGTTGGGCGCCTCGTCCTCGATGTAGGCGTCGAGCAGGAAGGCGAGCATCGCGCGCCCGACACCGGCCGCCGGCTCGATGACGTACGGGGTCCAGCGCTCCTGGGCGTCCTGGTCGAAGTACGACAGGTCCTGGCCGGAGGCCTTGGAGTGGGCGCCGAGGTCGTAGTCGGTGCGGTTGGCGACACCCTCCAGCTCACCCCACTCGTTGCCGCCGAACTGGAAGCGGTACTCGATGTCGGCGGTGCGCTTGGAGTAGTGGGAGAGCTTCTCCTTGGGGTGGTCGTACCACCGCATGTTCTCCTCGCGCAGGCCCAGGCCGGTGTACCAGTTCCAGCGCTGCTCCATCCAGTACTCCTGCCACTTCTCGTCCTCGCCCGGCTTGACGAAGAACTCCATCTCCATCTGCTCGAACTCGCGGGTGCGGAAGATGAAGTTGCCGGGCGTGATCTCGTTGCGGAAGGACTTGCCCATCTGCGCGATGCCGAACGGCGGCTTCTTGCGCGAAGCGACGTGCACCTGGGCGAAGTTGGTGAAGATGCCCTGCGCGGTCTCGGGGCGCAGGTAGGCGACGGAGCCGCTGTCCTGGGTCGGGCCGAGGTGGGTGGAGAGCAGACCCGAGAACTGCTTGGGCTCGGTGAACTGGCCCTTGTTGCCGCAGTTGGGGCAGTTCACGTCCGCCAGGCCGTTCGCCGGCGGGCGGTTGTGCTTGGCCTCGTACGCCTCTTCAAGGTGGTCGGCACGGAACCGCTTGTGACAGGAGGTGCACTCGGTGAGCGGGTCCGTGAAGGTGGCGACGTGGCCGGAGGCGACCCAGACCTCGGGGGCCAGGATCACGGACGAGTCGATACCGACCACGTCCTCGCGCGACGTCACCATGTAGCGCCACCACTGGCGCTTGAGGTTCTCCTTGAGCTCGACACCCAGCGGCCCGTAGTCCCAGGCGGCGCGCTGTCCGCCGTAGATCTCACTGCTGGGGAATACGAAGCCACGGCGCTTGCTCAGGCTGACGATGGTGTCGATCTTGTCGGCGGCCACGGTGCTCTCTTCATTACGACGACGGGCGACGAAGCGAGATGCTTCAGAGCATTGCTTCAGAGCGAATGCTTCAGGTTACCGGCGTGGGCTCCCCTCCAATCAAATCGGTACCGGTACCAGGCCTCTCACCACGTTTGTTGACAACGGTTTCCATATTTGTTGAAAATGACTGTCATGAACGTA
Organism: Streptomyces sp. a15; assembly: GCF_059026085.1. Lineage (NCBI taxonomy): Bacteria > Bacillati > Actinomycetota > Actinomycetes > Kitasatosporales > Streptomycetaceae > Streptomyces > Streptomyces sp. A15. The sequence continues at coordinate 23,506 of NZ_JBWLKM010000092.1, forward strand.
CGACGACAGCACATATCCGGCATCGCGGTCGCCGCGGTCACCGCCCTCGGCCTCGGCACCCTCTCCGCCTGCTCCAGCGACAGCGAGACGGCGGGCACCGCGGCTGACGCGGACAAGTTCGACGTCGTCGCCTCGTTCTACCCGATGGCCTACCTCGCCGAGCAGATCGGCGGGGACCATGTGAACGTCACCAGTCTCACCGAGCCCGGCCAGGAGCCGCACGACCTGGAGATCAGCGCCCAGCAGACCGCGCGGCTCCAGGAGTCCGACGCGGTGCTCTACCTCAAGGACCTCCAGCCCGCCGTCGACAAGGCGGTCGCGCAGGCCGAGGTCAAGAACAAGATCGACGCGGCCACGCTGACCACGTTGGAGGACCACGGCTCCACCGAGCACAGCCATGAAGGCGAGGAGGAGCCCGCCGAGGAGGAGGAGCACGCCCTCGATCCGCACATCTGGCTCGACCCGGTGAAGTACGCCGAGGTCGCCGAGGGCGTCGCCAAGTCCTTCGAGAAGGCCGACCCGGACAACGCGGCGGACTACAAGAAGAACGCCGCCGCGCTGACCAAGAAGCTCGGCGACCTCGACACCGCGTTCGCGGACGGCCTGAAGAACACCGACAGCAAGGTCTTCTTCACCAACCACGCCGCCTTCGGCTACCTCGCCGAGCGCTACGGCCTGACCATGGAGGCCATCTCCGGCCTCGACCCGGAGAGCGAGCCCAGCCCGGCCCGGATCAAGGAACTCCAGACGGAGGCCAAGGCCGACGGCGTCACCACCGTCTTCTACGAGACACTGGTGTCCGACAAGACCGCGAAGACCCTCGCCCAGGACGCGGGCCTCAAGACGGACGTCCTCGACCCGATCGAGGGCATCACCGACAAGTCCAAGGGCGACGACTACTTCCAGGTCATGGAGTCCAACCTGACCGCGCTGAAAACCGCTCTCGGCGCCAAGTGACCGCTGCGGAGCACGGAGTTACGGAGGACCTCGTGAGCGAGCCCGTCATATCCCTGCGCGGCGTCCGCGCCGAGCTGGGCTCGCGCCCGGTCCTGCGCGGCATCGACCTCACCGTCTCCCGCGGTGAGGTCGTCGCGCTGCTCGGCGCCAACGGCTCCGGCAAGTCGACCGCGATCCGCACCGTCATCGGCCAGGTGCCGGTCAGCGCCGGCGAGATCGAGCTGTTCGGCACCCCGCGCCGCCGCTTCCGCGACTGGGCGCGCGTGGGCTACGTCCCGCAGCGCACCACGGCCGCGGGCGGCGTCCCCGCCACCGTCACCGAGATCGTCTCCTCCGGCCGCCTGTCCCGCGCCCGCTTCGGCATCCTGCGCAAGGCCGACCACGAGGCCGTACGCCGTGCGCTGGACCTGGTCGGCCTGGCCGACCGCGCGAAGGACTCCGTCAACGCCCTCTCCGGCGGCCAGCACCAGCGCGTACTGATCGCCCGCGCCCTCGCCGCCGAACCCGAACTCCTGATCATGGACGAGCCGATGGCGGGTGTGGACCTGGCGAGCCAGGAGGTACTGGCGTCGACCCTGCGCGAGCAGGTCGCCCAAGGTACGAGCGTCCTGCTCGTCCTGCACGAACTGGGCCCCCTGGAACCCCTGATCAACCGGGCGGTCGTCCTGCGCGACGGCTGCGTGACGCACGACGGCCCGCCCCCGCAGGCCCTCGGCCAGCACGCGCTGCCCGGCCACGACCACGTACACCCGCACGCGGCTCACGACGCCGAACCGATCCGGACGGGACTGCTGAGCTGATGGACCTCCTGAACTACGCCTTCATGCAGCGGGCCCTCCTGGCCGCGGTCCTGGTCGGCATCACGGCCCCGGCCGTCGGCATCTACCTCGTCCAGCGCCGCCAGGCCCTCATGGGCGACGGCATCGGCCACGTGGCGATGACCGGCGTCGGCCTCGGCTTCCTGCTGTCCTGGTCGCCGGTGTGGATGGCCACGCTGGTGTCCGTGCTCGGCGCGGTCGCCATGGAGCTGATCCGCTGGTACGGCAAGACCCGTGGCGACATCGCCCTCGCGATGCTCTTCTACGGCGGTATGGCCGGCGGTGTGATGCTCATCAACCTCGCGCCGACGGGCTCGAACGCGAACCTGACGTCGTACCTCTTCGGCTCCCTGTCGACGGTGAGCGAGTCGGACATCACGGCGATCTGCATCCTGGCAGCCTTCGTGGTGCTGGTCTCCGTCGGCCTGCGCCGCCAGCTGTTCGCGGTGAGCCAGGACGAGGAGTTCGCGCGGGTCACGGGTCTGCCGGTGCGGGCCCTGAACCTGCTGACGGCGGTCACGGCGGCGGTCACGGTCACGGTCGCGATGCGCGTGGTCGGCCTGCTGCTGGTGTCGGCGCTGATGGTGGTGCCGGTGGCGGCGGCGCAGCAGCTGAGCCGCAGCTTTGCGGCCACTTTCGCGATCGCGGTGGCCATCGGGGTCTCGGTGGCGGTCGGCGGCACCGTGACGTCGTACTACCAGGACGTGCCGCCCGGCGCGACGATCGTGCTGCTGGCCATCGGGGCGTTCATCCTCATGACCGCGCTGGCGGCGCCGCTGGCCCGGCGCCGCGCGCGGGCCCTGGCGGCCGCGCATCCCGCCGGGGACCCGGCGGAGTGCGCGATTCCGGCCAGCCGTGGATCCGACGGAAAGGTCGGCGTCTGACCACTGACAGGCCGGACTGGCACAATGGCCCGGCAGGTGCAGACGTTAAGGAGGCAACCGGTGACGACCGCAGGACCGTCCGTGAAGGGCCGCGCAACCCGGCAGCGGGCCGCCGTGGCGGCGGCCCTCGACGAGGTCGACGAGTTCCGCAGTGCCCAGGATCTCCACGACATGCTCAAGCACAAGGGTGACTCGGTCGGGCTGACCACGGTCTACCGCACGCTCCAGTCCCTCGCCGACGCCGGCGAGGTCGACGTCCTGCGCACCTCCGACGGCGAGTCCGTCTACCGCCGCTGCTCCACCGGCGAGCACCACCACCACCTCGTCTGCCGCGTCTGCGGCAAGGCCGTGGAGGTCGAGGGCCCGGCGGTGGAGACCTGGGCGGAGGCCATCGCGTCGGAACACGGGTTCGTGAACGTGGCGCACACGGTGGAGATCTTCGGAACGTGCGAGGACTGCGCGGCGAAGACGGCGTAGCGGCCCGGCTGCGGGCGGTCGTAGCTGCCGTAGCTGCCGTAGCTGCCGTAGCTGCCGTAGCTGCCGTAGCTGCGGGTGCCTGTCAGGCCTACTGCTCCTGGTCGCCCTCCATGGCCAGCAGCTCCTCGTTCGGGATGGCCCCGCCGAAGCGCCGGTCCCGCGAGGCGAACTCCACGCAGGCCCGCCACAGGTCACGACGGTCGAAGTCCGGCCACAGCACGTTCTGGAAGACCATCTCGGCGTAGGCGCTCTGCCAGAGCAGGTAGTTGGACGTACGCTGCTCGCCGCTCGGCCGCAGGAACAGGTCCACGTCCGGCATGTCCGGGTAGTACAAGTACTTCTGGATGGTCTTCTCGGAGACCTTCGACGGGTCCAGGCGCCCCGCCTTCACGTCCTGAGCCATCGCCTGCATCGCGTCCGCGAGCTCGGCACGGCCGCCGTAGTTCATGCAGAAGTACAGCGTCAGCTTGTCGTTGTCCTTGGTCTGCTCCTGGGCGACCTGGAGCTCCTTGGCGACGGACTTCCACAGCCGGGGCATACGGCCCACCCAGCGCACCCGGATACCGAGCTCGTCGAGCTGGTCGCGGCTCTTGCGGATGAAGTCGCGGTTGAAGTTCATCAGGAAGCGCACCTCGTCGGGCGAGCGCTTCCAGTTCTCGGTGGAGAAGGCGTACAGGGAGATGTTCCTCACGCCCATCTCGACCGCGCCCTGGAGCACGTCCAGCACCCGCTCGGCGCCGACCTTGTGCCCCTCGGTGCGCGGCAGGCCGCGTTCCTTGGCCCAGCGGCCGTTCCCGTCCATGACGATCGCCACATGGGTGGGCACCAGCTCGCCGGGGAGCTTCGGCGGGCGGGCCCCGGACGGGTGCGGCTCCGGCGTCTTGTACTCACGGCGCTGGCGCCCCAGGATCCCGCGTACGGCCATGTGCTTCTCGTCTCCTCTGTGGTGCTTGTCCTCGGTGGCGCTTGTCCTCGGTGGCGCTTGTCCTCGGTGGCTTACGCCTTTTCCACGTACCTGAGCGAGCGCAGCCCGCGCTCCAGATGCCAGTGCAGGTAGGCGGACACCAGCCCGCTCCCCTCCCGGACATGCCGCGGCTCGCTCGCGTCCGCGGTCTCCCAGTCTCCCGTAAGCAGCGCCCCGAGGAGTTCCAGGGTCTGCGGCGACGGTACGACACTCCCCGGCACCCGGCAGTCGACGCAGACCGAGCCCCCGGCCGCCACCGAGAAGAACCGGTTCGGCCCGGGCATGCCGCACTTCGCGCAGTCGGTGAAGGTGGGCGCGTAGCCGTTCACGGCGAGGGAGCGGAGGAGAAAGGCGTCGAGGATGAGGTGCGGGGCGTGCTCGCCGCGAGCGAGGGTCCGCAGGGCCCCGACGAGCAGCAGATACTGCTGCACCGCCGGCTCGCCCTCGTGGTCGGTGAACCGCTCGGCGGTCTCCAGCATGGCCGTCCCGGCGGTGTAGCGCGCGTAGTCCGCGACGATCCCGCCCCCGTACGGCGCGATGGTCTCGCTCTGCGTGCACAGCGGCAGCCCGCGCCCGATCAGCTCGCTCCCGCGCGCGAAGAACTGCACGTCGACGTGGGAGAAGGGCTCCAGCCGGGCCCCGAACTTGGACTTGGTCCTGCGCACCCCACGGGCCACGGCCCGTACCCGCCCGTGACCGCGCGTGAGCAGCGTGATGATCCGGTCCGCCTCACCCAGCTTCTGGGTGCGCAGCACGATGCCGTCGTCACGGAACAGACTCATGGGCCCATTCTCGCCTACGCCGACTGCCCCCGGTCGTCCCCGGGCTTCAAGGCACCTCGCCGCGGCTTCGCGCATTGGCGTACGCCGTCATCGCGCTCAGCCGCTCGGCAGGCGTGGCATGCCGCACGGCACCCGGCTCGGCGTCCCACTCCCGCCCCCCGCCATACGGTCTCAGTTGCACATACGGCCCCTCGTGCCCCATCACGATCCCCATCCGCCCGCTCCGGGTGTCCACGACATACGCCCCCACCGGCGGCTTCACCGCAGTACCGCCGCGAGTCGCTGCGCGGTCTCCACGGAACACCGCCCCAATTCGACGAGCGGACAGGGCGCCTCCCGCGCGAGATTCACGGGGTCGAGCCCGAGTGACGGAAGCGTAATTCCCGCCGTAAGGAGTGCCTCCCGCAATTCTTTCACCGTTTCCTCCGCCTCTTCGACGCGGTGCGCCGAGTGCTGTGACTCCACCGTGCTCCCCTTCCTTTTTGAGTTTCACTCTTCTCATCTCCAGGGTGCCCTGTGGGGCCTACACTCGGCAGGAGTCTGTGCACTACAAGTGCGGGTCAGTGGAGGGTGATTGGCTGTGGCCAATGGTTCACGGCAGGCGGTCTGGGAGTTCTTCGGGGCGGAGCTGAAGCGCAGAAGGGAAGACGCGGGGATCACTCAAGTGGAGCTGGGCTTACGGGTTTTCGTGTCCGGTGGGTACATCGGACAGTTCGAACAGGCTATTCGGAAACCGCAATTGGATGTGGCGCAGCGGATTGACGAGGCACTACAAACCGACGGTATTTTCGAGCGGCTGTGGCGGAAGCTCATCAAAGAACAGCGGTACGCGGATTACTTCGCCCACGCTGCGGAGCTGGAGCGGCTGGCGACGAGCATCTGCGAGTGGGCGCCCGCCGTGGTACCGGGCCTCCTGCAGACACCCGAGTACGCCCGTGCGATCTACCTGGCGAGCAACCCGCTTGCCACGGACACCTACATCGAGGAGATGGTCAGCCTTCGCATGGAGCGCGCCCAGCTCCTCAAGGACGCTGCACGGCCGGTGTATTGGGCGCTCCTGCATGAGACGGCCCTACGCGTCCCGGTCGGTTCTTCTGCGGTGATGGCCCAGCAACTGGACCACATCGCGGCGATGTTGCGCAGCCGCCAGGTTCTGGTGCAGGTGCTGCCGTTCTCTGCGGGGGCACATCCGCACATGGGCAAGCTGATGAGGCTCATGGAGTTCGAAGACGCCCCACCAACCGTCTATACAGAGGCGGTGTTTTCGGGGAACCTGCTGGACGATCCGGCCATGGTGAAGCGGACACAGGCGGATTACGATCTGCTCAGGGCCGCCGCTGTGTCACCGGAGGCGTCCCTGGCCCTGATCGAGGCGGCGGCGGAGGACTACAGACGATGCGCGGGTACGACCTGACCAACGCCCGCTGGCGCAAGAGCACCTACAGTGGCGGCAGCGGCGGCGAGGAATGCGTCGAGGTCGCGTACGACTTCCCTGGCGCCGCCAGCTGGCGCAAGAGCACCTACAGCGGCGGCAGCGGCGGCGAGTCGTGCGTCGAGGTCGCCGACGGAGTCCCCGGCGTCGTACCCGTCCGGGACAGCAAGGTTCCCGGTGGGCCCGTGCTGCTCGTCGGGCCGGTCGCCTGGGCGGAGTTCATCCGTACTGTCGGGGTCGCCTGATCGTGGACGGGGTCCGCTGGCTCGCCGGGCACTGGCGGAGCGTCGATCTGAACGTGACGTTCGCCCGTGGTGTCGGCGTCGAGGAACTCGCCGTACGGCTGGGGGCGGAGCCCGGCGCGCTGCTGGAGCCGATGACCCAGGTCGAGGCCGACGAGATGCAGGCCGACGAAGGCGTGGCCCGCGTCGCCCGGCTCGGGGAGTGCGCGGGATGGACGTACGCGGTGGAGCCCGTGTGTCCGTCGAGGGCGTTCTGGGGGAAGCCGGCGCTGTCCGAGGGCGGCGTGGAGGAGGTCCTGCACCTGACGCCGAAGTCGTACGACCCGCCGAAGGAGTTCTGGTACTACCGGGACGGCGCGCGAGTCGGCCGCTTCCCCGCGGCCCGCGCTGGAGCGGGTCGCTGACGTCGAGGATCCGACGGAGCGCGTGCTCGGGCTCGTCGAGGAGCACTTCGGGGTCGGTCTGCCCCGAGCCGCCGTTCTGGAGGGCCGACTGGTCACCGCGGTGACGAGCGTCGACCCTCCGAACGACCTGGGTGTCGCGGAGGGGGCCGACGTGCTGGTCACGGGCGTAACCCCGGCCAGCATCGACAAGGCGCGGCAGATCCTCGGGGAC
>NZ_JBWLKM010000093.1:0-30096 GCF_059026085.1 Streptomyces sp. a15
CCCGTCCGGCGTTTGAGGACGAGGCCCTTCGGGCCGAAGCGGGGGTCTGGGGGCGCAGCCCCCAGGGACGGGACGGGTAGGGGCGGAGGGGGCAACCCCAGAACCTCAGCCACCCACCACTGCCCCCGCCACCACTGCCCCCGCCACCACTGCCCCCGCCAACACCACTACCGCCACGCACCCTCCGCCGCCCCCAACGCCCCCTCCACGTCCACGCCCAACCCCGCCGCCGCCAGCGCAGCGCCAAGCGCCGACAGACTCGCCCGCACCGCCCCCCGCGTCGCATCCACCCCGTAGTGGTTGACCCGGATCATCTCCTTGGCCAGCGCACCCCCACCCGCCACCAGCGGCACGGCCGGGTCCGACTCCAGCGCCCGGGCCACCAACTCCGAGGCCACGACGCCCGACGGCGCCCTCAGCGTCGTGGCGACCGGCGCGGCCTCCCGGTCCTCGTACACATACGGCTCCAGACCACCGCCCAGCGCCCGCGCCCCCGCCCGAGTCGCCTCCGCGGCCCGCCGGTGCCGCTCCATCACGGCGGCCGGCCCCACCGCCTCGATCCGCTCGACACACGCCTGAAGCGCCAGCATCTCCAACTGCGCCGGCGCGTGCAGCAGCGTCTTCCGCCCGCCGTCGATCCACCTTTCCTTCCAGTCCAGCAACGAGAGGTACGACCGTCGCGGCGCCCCCGGATTCGCCGCCATCCGCGCCCACGCCCGCTCGCTCACCGACACGGCCGAGACACCCGCGGGTCCGCCCATCGCCTTCTGCGCCCCGATCACGCACAGGTCGACGCCCCACGCGTCCGGCAGCACCGGCTCCGCGCCGATGGAGGCGACGGCGTCGAGATAGAACAGGGCGCCGTGCCGCCGTACGACCTCGCCGATCTCCGCGACCGGGTTGGTGTTGCCGGTCGCGGCCTCCGCGTGCACCAGGGACACGAAGTCGATCTCCGGGTGCTCGGCGAAGGCGTCCCGGATCTGCTCGGCGGTGACGGCGGTGTGGAAGGGCACCGCCAGGTCGATCACCGTCGCGCCGCAGTCCCGCAGCCAGTCGCCGAAGGTCTGCCCGTACGGGCCGGTGATGACGTTGAGCGCCGTGGTGCCCGGTCCGGCGGTGGAACGGATCGCACCCTCCAGCGGCAGCAGCGCCTCGCCCTGCGTGATCACCACGTCCTGTTCGGTGCTCAGCAGCCGCGCCACACGGTCCTCGATCGACGCGAAGTGCGCGGCGGTCAGCGGGGCCAGATCCAGAAACGGGTGTGTCACGGCGGTGCTCTCTTCACTCACGGGGTAACGAGACTCACGGGTAACGAGTCTCACTCACGGGGTAGACGTGACGAGCGTAACCGTCACCCGCCGCCCTCCCTCGACCGACGACTTCTTAGGCCGGACAGCCCCGAAGCCATCGGTTTGGTTTGAGAGCCTCAAACTTCTCCTTATAATCGGAAGCCACAGTTCCCCCAAAGGAAGGCCCGCCGTGAACACGCTCCTCGGGCGCCGGACCCGCGTCCTGGCCGCCACCACCGCGACGGCCGGGCTGGTGCTCGTGGCTGCCGCTGCCTCCGGCTGCACCTCCACCGACGACGGGGGCAGCGGCACGAAGACCGCCGTCGGCGGGGTCGAACTGGTCAAGGCCGGTCAGCTCACCACCTGCACGCACCTGCCGTACCCGCCCTTCCAGTCGGAGATCGACGGCAAGGTGCAGGGCTTCGACGTCTCGCTGATCGACCTGGTCGCCAAGGACCTGGGCGTGAAGCAGGACATCCTCGACCAGCCCTTCGAGAACTTCAAGACCGGCGGGTCCCTCAACGCCGGCCAGTGCGACCTGGCCGCGGCCGGCATGACCATCACCGAGGAGCGCAAGAAGAACGTCGACTTCTCGGACCCCTACTTCGACGCCACCCAGGCCGTCCTGGTCGACAAGAAGGCCGGCGTGAACTCCCTCGCCGACGTGAAGTCCAAGAAGGTCGAGCTCGGCGCCCAGGCGCAGACCACCGGCGAGGACTACGCGAAGAGCCAGGGCTTCGACCCGGTCTCCTTCGAGTCCTCCGACGCGGTCCTCAACGGCCTGCGTTCCGGTCAGGTCAAGGCCGTCGTCATCGACTACCCGGTCGTCCAGGGCTGGCTGAAGAACAAGGCCAACGCGGACGCCTTCGAGGTCGCCGACAACATCAACACCGGTGAGCAGTACGGCTTCACGGTGAAGAAGGGCAACACCAAGCTGCTCGCCGCCATCAACAAGGCGCTCGCGGACGCCAGGGCCGACGGCACGTACAAGAAGCTCTACGAGCAGTGGATCGGCCCGTACGACGAGTCCGCGGCATCCGCTTCGCCGTCCGCCTCATGAGTGATACCAAGCTCGAAGCACCGCCCCGCAAAAAGGGTCTGACCCGGCGTCAGAAGCGCAGTCTGTCGCGGGGCATCCAGTACGCCGTCTTCGTCGCCGTCGTGATCGCCTTCGCGGTCTCGGCGGACTGGGACCGGCTGCAGAACCAGTTCGCGCAGGCCGACATCGCCGAGCAGATGTTCCCGGACGTCATCACGCTGGCGCTGAAGAACACCGTGCTCTACACCCTGTCCGGCTTCGTCGTCGGCCTGGTGCTCGGCATGGTCATCGCGCTGATGCGGCTGTCGTCGGTCGGGCCGTACCGCTGGTTCGCCGGGGTGTACATCGAGATCTTCCGCGGTCTGCCGGCCCTGCTGATCTTCATCTTCATCGGCGTCGCCGTCCCGCTCGCCTTCCCGGGCACGGAGATCGTCGGCGGCACCTACGGCAAGGTCGCGCTCGCACTGGGTCTGGTCGCCGCCGCCTACATGGCGGAGACGATCCGCGCGGGCATCCAGGCGGTGCCCAAGGGCCAGATGGAAGCGGCCCGTTCACTGGGCTTCTCGCCCGCACGCGCGATGATCTCGATCATCATCCCGCAGGCGTTCCGGATCATCCTCCCGCCGCTCACCAACGAGTTGGTCCTGCTCTTCAAGGACTCCTCGCTGGTGCTGTTCCTCGGCGTCACCCTGGAGGAGCGCGAACTGTCCAAGTACGGCCGGGACCTGGCGAGTACGACCGCCAACTCCACGCCGATCCTCGTCGCCGGCCTGTGCTATCTGCTGGTCACGATCCCGCTCGGCTTCGTCGTGCGCCGTATGGAGACGAAGGCCCAGGAGGCCGTGAGATGAGCGAGAAGAGCGAGAAGACTCTTGGGACGCACCCGGAGATCGAAGTACGCGGCCTGCACAAGGCGTTCGGCGACAACGAGGTGCTGCGCGGCATCGACCTGGAGGTCAACCAGGGCGAGGTCGTGTGCGTGATCGGCCCGTCCGGCTCGGGCAAGTCGACGCTGCTGAGGTGCGTGAACCTCCTCGAGGAACCCACCAAGGGTCAGGTCTTCGTCGGCGGCACCGAGTTGACGGACCCCGACGTCGACATCGACGCCGTACGCCGCCGTATCGGCATGGTCTTCCAGCAGTTCAACCTCTTCCCGCACCTGTCGGTGACGGAGAACCTCACGCTGCCGCAGCGGCGGGTGCTCAGGCGGGACAAGGCGCAGGCCGCCAAGGTGGCCGCCGAGAACCTGGAGCGGGTGGGCCTGGCGGAGAAGGCGGACGCCTACCCGGCCTCCCTCTCCGGCGGGCAGCAGCAGCGGGTGGCGATCGCCCGCGCCCTTGCCATGGGCCCCGAGGTGATGCTGTTCGACGAACCGACGTCGGCGCTCGACCCGGAGCTGGTGGGGGACGTACTGGCGGTGATGCGCATGCTGGCGAACGAGGGCATGACGATGATGGTCGTCACCCACGAGATGACCTTCGCCCGCGAGGTCGCCGACCGGGTCGTCTTCATGGACGGCGGAGTGATCGTCGAGGACGGCACCCCGGAACAGGTCATCGCCAACCCCCGCCACGAACGCACCCGGCACTTCCTCTCCCGTCTCCTCGACCCCGCGATGGCGGAGGTGGAGGAGGAGACGTCGGACCAGGTGGGCACAAGCGACTGAAGAGGACATACGTTCCCCTGTCGGACGGAGCCTGCGGACCGCCATCATTCGGGGCATGACGACTCTCGACGACGCGGGCGGCTTCGGAGCCGGCACCGCGCTGCCCCGGCTGCCGGAGGACTGGGACCGCTGCCTCGCCGTGGCCGCCCACCCGGACGACATCGAGTACGGCACGGCCTCCGCCGTGGCCCGGTGGACGGCCCAGGGCAAGCAGATCGCGTACCTGCTGGCCACGCGGGGCGAGGCCGGCATCGACGGGCTGCACCCCGACGAGGCGGGCCCGCTGCGCGAGGCGGAGGAACGGGCCGGGGCCCGCGAAGTGGGCGTGGACACGGTCGAGTTCCTCGACCATCGGGACGGAATGATCGAGTACGGCCCGGACCTGCGCCGCGACATCGTGCGGGCCATCCGGAGGCACCGGCCCGAGGTCCTGGTGACGGGCGCCTACGGCGTGCGGATGGTCGCCGGAGTGGTCAACCAGGCCGACCACCGCGTGGTGGGCCTCGCCGCGCTCGACGCGGCGCGGGACGCGGGCAACCGGTGGATCTTCCCCGAACTCGCCGACGAGGGCCTCGAACCCTGGGGCGGGGTCCGCTTCGTGTGCTTCGCCGGCGCCGAGCGCCCCACCCACGGAGTGGACGTGGCCGGCGAACCGCTGGAGCGGGGCATCGCCTCCCTCGCCGCCCACGCCGAGTACACCAAGGGCCTCGGCGCCCAGGGCTTCGAACCGCGCCCCTTCCTGATCTGGGCGGCCCGCCAGGCCGGCCCCGCGCTCGGCGTCGAGGCCGCGGTCCTCTTCGACGTGTACCAGCTCGCCTTCGAGGGAGCACCGCCCTGGGAGCAGTGACGCCGGGCTGGCTAAGGTGCGGTGCATGAGTGATCGCACGGTGCTGCACGTGAAGGGCCGGATCCTGGTCGGCCCGGACGACGTCCGGGACGAGCTGTGGATCGTCGACGGCCGGATCTCCTACGACCGCCCCCTCGCGGCCCGTGACATCCGCACGATGTCGGGCTGGGTGCTGCCCGGTCTGGTCGACGCCCACTGCCACGTCGGCCTGGGCCCGCACGGCCCGGTACCGCAGGACGTCGCCGAGAAGCAGGCGCTGACCGACCGCGAGGCGGGCACCCTGCTGATCCGCGACGCGGGTTCGCCCTCCGACACCCGCTGGATCGATGACCGCCAGGACCTCCCGAAGATCATCCGCGCGGGCCGCCACATCGCCCGCACCCGCCGCTACATCCGTGACTTCGCGTGGGAGATCGAGCCGGAGGACCTCGTCGCCTACGTCGCCCAGGAGGCCCGGCGCGGCGACGGCTGGGTGAAGCTGGTGGGCGACTGGATCGACCGCGAGGCGGGCGACCTGGCTCCCAGCTGGCCGCGGGAGGCGGTCGAGGCGGCCATCGCGGAGGCCCATCGCCTGGGCGCGCGGGTGACGGCACACTGCTTCGCGGAGTCGTCCTTGCGCGACCTGGTGGAGTCGGGCATCGACTGCATCGAACACGCGACGGGCCTGACGGACGACCTGATCCCGCTCTTCGTCTCCCGCGGCGTCGCGATCGTCCCGACCCTGGTCAACATCGCCACCTTCCCGCGGCTGGCCGAGGGCGGCGAGTCCAGGTTCCCCCGCTGGTCGGCCCACATGCGCCGCCTCCACGAACGCCGCTACGACACGGTCCGCAACGCCTACGACGCCGGCATCCCGGTCTTCGTCGGCACGGACGCGGGCGGCACGCTGCCGCACGGGCTGGTGGCGGCCGAGGTCGCGGAACTGGTCACGGCGGGCATCCCGCCGGTGGAGGCCCTCGCGGCGACTACCTGGACGGCCCGGAAGTGGCTCGGCCGTCCCGGCCTGGAGGAGGGCGAGCCGGCGGACCTGGTGGTGTACGAGCGGGACCCCCGCACGGACGTACGCGTGCTGGGGGCCCCGTTGAGGGTGGTGCTGAATGGGCGGGTCGTGGGGTAGGGCACGTACCTCAGTGGCCCCGTCGAGAAACCGACGGGGCCACTGGCGGTACTGATCAGAAATCAGTCCGCGTCATCGCCGTATGTGCGACACGAGACAAGGCCCTGCAGAAATTCCGAGAACGCATGCGCGATGCGCCTCGGCACCCTGTCCTCGTCAACGTACGCCACGGAAGGCTCACCGAGCGGCCCGCACTCGGAATAATCGAGCATCACCGTGTCATGCCCGGCAGAGGGAGTGATGCCGAGGACGACACCGATCTCGGGATACCGCCATTCAGCGATCATCCTGTTCGACATGACATCCACTCCGTACACACCCCCAACCCCCCAGATCGCGTCGAGGCACACATGATCCGGCGCCCAGGACGTGGGGAATTCGGTGGGGAAACAGCGATTTCGCAGCACGCCGCCGTTCTGGACGTACACCAGGTCGACGTAGCTCTTCGGCAGGCGAACCTGAAGCACATCCTCGGCCCGCCGAATCATCTCGGCATCCACCGTCGGGCCGACGTACTCGGATTCATCCGCTTGGTCGAAGATCATGATTCCGGACTCCCCTCTAGCATATCGAGAAGCCGCCGGTATGGCCGGTCTGAGCGTGAACGGACATGTTGACGAGCTGCATCACTCCGCAATTCTGGTGATGATTCCATGTCCACTTGCCCTTCCGATATCCCGCCGTGATGCCGGCCGCCTTGTCCGCCGCCGCGAAATCCTTTCTCCTGTTGCCGGTCAGGGCGATGACGACGTCCGGCGTGGCCGGGTCCCGGTAAGCGCTGAAGTCCGGGAACCCCTGGGCATCGAACGGCACCCCCGTGACCGGGTGCGTACCACCGGCGAGATGAGCGTTGATCGGCCCGACGGGAGGCCCACCTGTGGCACACGTGCATGCCGCGGTGTGGCCGCCTACCGCACCCCCGCAGTTGTGTACGAGTGTGGCCGTCTCACCGGCCAGCACATAGTACGTGTGCACGCCCTCGACGCTCAGGTTGTGGACCGTCGCCTGTGTTGTCCGCGCCCGGGCGGCTGTGACCTGGATCCAGCTGCCGCTCCCCGTGCTCAGCCACTGTCCCGGCTCCAGGTCTCCGGCCTCCACCCAGCGGCCCAGGTCGGGCAGCCAGAACGGGTGGTCGTCGGTGGCTGTGATGGTGGACGTCTTGCCGCCCGCGCGGCCGTCCGTGTCGACTGTGATGGTGACCAGGTGCTTCGTGCCGTCGCCCGTGATCGTGCGGGTGACCGTGCGGGGCTGGATGTCGTCCGTCTCCACGTCCGACGCCGCGACCTTGTCTCCGGTCTCGATGTCCTCGATCGGCTTCGTCGTGCCGTCGGCCATCAGGACCTCGGTGCCCGGGACGAAGCTGTTGTCCAGCTTGCACGCCGCGCCGGTCGCCGGCGGCGCGTCCGGAGGATTCGGTGCCGCCGGAGCCGGTGCGGGCGCCGGGTTGGCCGGGGCCGGTGCCGGGTCGGCCGGGGCCGGGTCCTTCGGGGTGGTCGGGGCGTCCGGGGTGCCGCCGGCCGGTGTGGTGTCCGCCGCCCGCCCCGCGTCCGTCACGTTCTCCGTCGCGCGGGCCGTGTCGCTCGCCGTGTCGATGGCGTCCAGTGCCTTGTCGCCGTACCTGGCGGCCTTCGCCGCCGTCGCCCCGTACCCCGCGAACGGGATCGCCGAGGCGCAGGACAGGGCCGCGTCCACGTACTCGCCCTCGGCCGCGTACCAGCCGCAGTTGGCCAGGTCGGCGACCTCGCCGACGACCGGGATGAGGCCGACGACGTCGAGGGCCGCGTGGCCGATGTCGGACCAGGACAGGCCGAACAGGTGGCCGTCGATCTCGATGAAGGAGACCGGGTTGCCGCCCGCGAAGGCATAGCGGTTGCCGGTGAACGGGTCCGTCGTCAGGCCCATGTCCGCCAGGGCGCCGCCGTACATGTCACGGGTCAGGAAGCGGTTCAGGCCCGGGTCGTACGTCCGGAAGCCCATGTCGTACGTGCCGGACGTCGTGTCGTAGCGCTTCGCGTTGAAGCGGTAGGAGTTGTACGGCTCCGCGGCCTCGCCGCCCGCTCCCGGCTTGTCCGCGCCCGTGAACTGGGCCGTGTCGTTCTTGCCGTACGCCGTGTAGCCGTACGTCGTCTTCGTGTTGCCGTCGGAGTCCGTCAGCGCCTCTACGTCACCGTGCGGGTGGTAGAGGTACTGGGTCGTCTCCGGGTCCTTGTCCTCCTCGTCCTTGATCTGGGTGAGCTTCTGGCCCCAGGACGCGTACTGGAAGGACGTGACGCCCTCGTCGGTCACTTCCTCCTTCAGGGACTTCGAGGTGATGCCCAGGTACGTGAAGAGCGTCGTCTTCGCGTCGTCCCCGCCGACCGTCTCCTTCACCGTGCGGTCGAAGGCGTCGTACGTCATGGTGGTCGTCCGCGCCGCGTCCCCGGTGCCCGCCCTGATCGACTCCGGGCGGTCGAAGCCGTCGTAGCGGTACTTCTGGATCGTCTCGCCGCCGAAGGAGACGGTGTCGAGGCGGCCCAGCGGGTCGTAGTTGTACGTCGACGACGCGCCGTCCGCCGTGGACGTCAGGAGGCGGTTGCGGTCGTAGCGGTGGGTAGTGGTCGTGTCGTCCACCGTCTGCCAGACCACGTTGCCGGCGGAGTCGTGCCGGTACTCCTCCGTCTTCTCGTCGTCGCCGGTCTTCACGACCTTGGCGATGCGGTCCTGCGGGTCGTACGTGTACGCGTACGTGTTGTCGATCGTCTCGCCGTGGTCGTCGGCGTCCATCAGCTTCAGGACGTCTTCGACCTTGTGGCCGTTGGCGTTGTACTTCAGGGCGTGTTCGGAGACGAGGGTCTCGTCGGACTGTCTCTCCGTGGTCTTCTTCGTCGCCCCGTCGAGGTAGTAGTCGACGGTCAGGACGTTGCCGTTCGGCTTCGTCTGCTTCGCCAGCTCGCCTCTGGCCGTGTACTCCACCGAGGTGATCTGGCGGTCGTCCGCCGTCGGCGACGCCGCGTTGGTGATCCGCTCGACCCGGTCCAGGTCGTCGTACTCCAGCTTGCTCCAGGTCAGGTCGTGGGTCGTCGTCAGCGTGTTGCCGTTGGCGTCGTACGTCAGCGCGGTCGTGTCGCGCACGGCGTCACCGTCGTGCTCGACGACCTTGCCGAGCTGGTTGAGCTCGTCGTAGGCCAGGGTGTAGCGGTCGGTCTCGACGCCGGGGCTGTTGTCGGTGATCTCTGTCTGGTTGCCGTTGGCGTCGTACCGGTAGGAGAAGTCCTTCTTCTCGTTGTCGGTGTCGCCCTCGTAGTCGCGGACCAGCCGGACCGCGTCCGCGACCACCGTGCCGGTCGCCTTGTCGGTGAGGGTGACGGCCTGGCCGGTGTCCTCACCGAAGGTGAACTTGCCCAACGACCGCCACTCACCCGGGAGTTCGGTCTGGTCGAGCGTCTTGGTCTCGGTGCCGTCCTTGTGCTTGATCTCGTAGGTGGCTTCCTTCGCCGCCCCGTCGACCTTCGGGTACTGGACGTAGACCGTGTAGTCCCCGGACTGGGGGATCGTCAGCTGCCAGACGAAGCGGTCCTCGCCCGAACCGGCCGCGTGGGTCTGCGCGTTGTATCCGTACGAACCCTCGGCGGCGACCTCCGTCCAAGTGCCCTGCGTCGCCGTGTTGTTGATGTCGCTGTTGTCGACGAGCGCGACCTGGAGGCCGACCGGGACTCCGTCGTCCGAGCGGGACTTCAGGGCGCCGCTCGGGTAGAAGGCGGAGTCGAGGGTGCGCGAGACCGCACCGCCCGCGCTGGTCAGGGTGTTCTGGATCTGCTGGCCCAGGTCGTTGTACTTGTAGGTGTTCTTGATGTCGAAGGCGTCCGTGGACGTCTTGATCCAGCCGGTGTCGAAGTAGGTGTACTCCGTCTCGTTGCGGACGCTCTGGCCCTCGGACGGCGGAGCACTGACCTTCTTCACCCGGCTCAGCGCGTCGTACTCGTACGTCGTCCGGTCCGGCGTGTTGTAGCGGTCGTCGTCCGGGTCGTACGGGTTCAGGGTCTCCTTGACGCGGTTCAGCTCGTCGTAGACGGTCTCGGCGGTGAAGTCCCGGTCGTCGCCGCCGGTCTCCATGCCGCGTGGGGTGATGACGCGGGTCTGGTTGCCGACCTCGTCGTAATCGAAGCGCGTCTTGCGGATGACCGCGTCGTCGCCCTCCCCGTCGTGCGGCACGTGTGCCTCGACGAGAGCTCCGCGGGGGTCCAGGACCAGCTCGGTGCGGTTGCCGTCGGCATCCGTGGTGGCGACGGTCAGACCGTCCCAGTCGTAGGTGCTGGTCGTCGACTCGCCGGCCGCGTCGGTGGTTTCGAGGAGTCGGTGGTCGAGGTCGTAGCGGAACCTGCTGGTGTAGTCGTCGGGGTCCTCGGACTCGTTCTTGCGGGCGTCGACGACCTTCACCAGGTCGCCGACGTCGTTGTAGACGGCGCTCGCCCGGTTGCCCGCCGCGTTGACCGCCTCGATCGGCTGGTAGACCTCGTCGTACTTGGTCGTCGAGGTGAAGTCTCCGGGCGTCTCGGTCAGGTTGCCCTTCGGCTCCGTCGAGGTGAGCTGGTTGCCGACCTTGTCGTAGGTGAAGGTCGAGACCCGCTCCGCGGAGCCCTCCTCGTCGCCCGGCTGGACGGACTTCAGCAACTGGTCCGCGGCGTCGAAGTGGCTGCTGCTGGACACCCCGTTGGGGGCGGTGAAGACGAGGGTGTTGTCATTGGTGTCGTACTCGGGCGCGGGCGTGACGATGAACTCGCCGGCATCCTGGTCCTTCGGCCTGCGGTTCTCCAGGGGACGCGCGAACACGTCGTACGTCTGCGTGGTCGTCGCCCCGTCGGCCTCCTGGACCTCGGTGACGTTGCCGCGCACGTCGTACGTCGTCACCGTACGGTTGCCGAGGGCGTCTTCGATCACCCGCGGATAGCCGGAGGGGTCGTAGTCCTCGAACGTCGTGGTGTGCTCGTTGGCGTCGGTGGCGGAGGTGAGCCGGCCCCGCGCGTCATAGGCGTTGACGGAGGTGTAGTCGCCCTCGGGCTCGCTCTGCACGCCCTTGGGGTCGGTCACCGAGATCATGTTGCCGCGCGCGTCGTAGCCGAACTGCCAGGCGCGGCCCTCCGGGGAGACGCGGCGTACCAGGTCGGCGATGTAGCCGTTCTCGCCGGTCGCGTAGGCGAGGGTGGCCGCGGGCCGGTCGTTCTTGACGCTCTCGGCGTCCTTCGCCTCCAGCGGGTAGCCCGTCTTGGGGTCGTACTTCCAGGTGCGGGCGGCCCCGTTGTTCTCCTCCAGGCGCGTGACGTTGTTGTCGGCGTCCCAACCCAGCTTCGTGGTCCGCTTCTTGGCGTCGGTGAGCTGCACCGGCCTGCCGTAGCTGTCCATCAGCTGGGTGGCCGGGTTGCCCTCGGCGTCCGTGACGACGGTCCGGATCGCCTTGCCGTCGTGGTCGTCGGCGTCTTCATAGCGGTACTTGGTCAGGCCGCCGAGCCGGTCCGTGACCGTCTTGGTGTAGCCCAGGTAGTGCAGCTGGTCCTTGTCGTCGTGCGGGCCGACGTAGTCCACCTTGGTGGCGTTGCCGCGCGGGTCGGTGACCTTCACCAGCTTCACGCCCGGGTGGTCGAACTCCTTGCCGTAACCGAAACTGAAGACCTTGCGCAGATCCTTGTCCGCGGCGTTCGCGCCGTCCGTGAGCAGCGCGAGCAGGCCCTTCTCGGTGAAGGTGAAGTCGATCCGCCGCCCCGAGATGTCGGTGACGGAGCGGACCTTGCCGATGATGAACGGGTTCAGGAGGTGCTTGCCCTCACGGACCTTCCCGTCCTCGTCGGCGTAGGTGTACGCCTCGCCCTTCTCCCAGTAGTCGACGGTGAGCGTGCGCCGGCCCTCGGCGTCGGTGACGTACTTCAGCAGCTTGGACGGGTGCCCGAGCAGCCGCTCCTCGTACGTGAACTCCATCCGGTTGCCGTTCTTGTCCACCTGGGCGCTCGGATAGCCCTGGCAGTCGAAGAGGAACCGGGTGCGGTCCGGGCGCAGGAACTCCCAGGCCTCCCGCTGGTGGGGCTTGAGCAGACAGTCCTTCTCCAGCTGCTTGACCCGGAAGTGGACCCCGGCGGGGGAGTCCCACTCGCCCTTCTTGTTCTTGCTGAAGACGTGGCTGGTGCCGTCGCCGTCGGTCAGCGTGAGCTGCTTGGGCAGCAGCGCGGACGGGTGGAAGTCCAGCGGCGTGCCGAGCCGCACGGGCGACGAGGCCTGCAGCGACCAGCCTGGACCGGCCGGAGTGTTCGACGCGTCCTGCGAGTTGTAGGCGAGGCGCAGGAAGGTCGAGAACCCGAGCGACGGGTTCGAGAAGGCGTTGTACGACCACACCGCGTTGCCGGCGTGGAGGTTGCTCATCAGCGCCGAACCGGCGCCGGTGTTCTTGCCCGCGTACGAGTAGAAGTCCTCCAGACCGAGCTGGTCGGAGGTCGGGTACTCGGCCGTCACCTCGTGCTTCGACGGCGGGACCCCGTCCGTCTCGGAGAGCCAGTCGCCGGTGGCCTTCTCCCGCAGGTCCCACTCCAGGCCGAAGGTCAGCCGCTTGTCGAGCGGGTCGACCAGCACCGGGGCCTTCAACTCCGCGTCGAAGGTGACGGTCTCGCCGGGCGCCACGTCCTTCGGCAGCCCGGTGGCGTCCTTGTTGAGAAGGCTGGTGATGTCCTTGCCGTCCAGCGTCCAGCGGTACGACAGGACGCGCTCGCCCTTCTTCCACACCGCGGAAGTGGTGTTGGTGAGCGTCGCCTCGACGGTGGCGGTCTCGCCGGGGACCATCCGGGCCGGCGTGAACGGCAGGAAGTAGGTCTCGCCCTCGGGGGCGGCGAGCAGCTTGCCGCCCTGGGCGACCTGGCCGACGGCGGGCAGCTCGACGGCGCGGGCAGGGCCGGCCACGAGCTTGCCCTGCTTCGTCCGTACGGCGATCCGGTAGTGGTAGGTACGGCCGTCGCCCTCGAGGGCGGGCGGCGCGGTGCGGTCGGCGAAGGTGCGGGTGCCGCGGTCGACCGGAGCGACCAATGTCTCGTCGGTCGGCGTGAAGTCCTTCGACGTCGAGCGGTGGACCTCGTACTCGAGGAGGCCCTTGCCGTCGTACGCCGTCCAGGCGAGGTCGGCGCCGGTGGCGTGCGCGGTGCGGGGCGCGGCGATGCGGACGCCGTCGGCCCCGCCCGCGACGCGCGGGTGGGTGAGGGAGGCGGCGCCGCGGGTGCGGTCGAGGGTGATGCGGGGCGGCTTCGAGTCGCCGTCCTCCCGCTGGTCCTTGTCGTCGTCGCTGCCGAAGAGGCTGTCCCAGAAGCCGCGGTCGTCCTCGTCGTCGGCGAGTTCGCTGGCGGGGCGCCAGCCGTCGCGTGGATCGGTGGTGTCGGGCTCGGAGGCGGCCGCGGGTCTCGCCTCGCCCGTGCGGGCGGGGGTCGATGGAGCGGATCCGATGATCAACGCCGTGGCGACGGCGCCGACGAGGGCGGCGCGCAGACGGAGACGGCGGAGGCGGTTGCGGGTGGGGCGGAGGCGGGTGCGGATGCGGGTGTGGCCTAAACCTGCCATGTAGGGCTCCTTGTCCCGGTGGACACAGGGATCGCACAGGAATCGCGGGCAGACATGTGTACCAAGGCCCTTCAAAGGCGTGTCAATGACATGTCAAATGCAAGGGCGAGTTCCGGACTGTGAACGATTGCTCGAAAGCATGCACGGATGCGCCACGATCGTGTGAACTCCCGTGGGATCACTGTCGAACGCGCGGTGGTGCGACATCCTTTCGACGTCCCAAGCTTGATCTCTCTGGGGCCCCACCACCTTGAACGGCACCGACTTCCGCATGCCCGCACGCCGTCTCGCCACCGTCGCGACGGCCACGGCCCTGGCCGCGGGCCCCGCGGCCCTCGCCGGCGCGGCCTCCGCCCACGCGACCCCCGACCAGGGCCGCGCGAGCGCCGTCGTCCTGCGCACGGGGCTCGACGTCTCCCTGCTCGACAAGACCGTGAACGTCCCGCTCGCGGTCGCCCTGAACGAGGTCAAGGCACCGCGGAGTGCCCAGAAGACCGCGCTGACCGCCCGGTTGGACGGGGTCGACGGCGGACAGCCCTTCAACGTGCTGCGCGCCGACGTGGCGGACGCGAAGGCCACGGTCACCGCGGAGAAGGCCGAGAGTTACACCAACCTCGCCCACGCCCGGCTCCACGTCCCCGGCCTGCCGCTGCTCTCCCTCGTCGAACTCGGCGCGGTCACCTCCAAGGCGACCTGTGAGGCCGGCAAGACCCCGGTCGCCACCTCGAACCTGCTCGGCGCGGTGACGGTTCTCGGCAAGAAGGTCACCCTCACCGTCGGCGGCACGACGGAGGTGAAGGTGCCCGGCGTCGGCGAGGTCCGCCTCGACCTCTCGAAGACGGAGACGACGACCCGTACGGCGGCCGCGACGGCCCTCGAACTCGCGGTCACCGTCAACCCGTTGAACCTGAACGTCGCCGAGGTCGCCGGCACCCTGACCCTGGCGAAGGCGACCTGCGAGGCACCGGCACCGGCACCGTCGACGCAACAGCAGCAGTCGGCCCCGAGCACGGCTCCCGCCGACGTGAAGCCCCAAGGCGCCCCGGACAACATGGGATTGGCCGCCACCGGCGGCAGCTCGACCACGCCGTATCTCGTCGGCGGCGCGATCGCGCTGGTCGTGGCGGGCGGGGGAGCGCTGGCGCTGGCGCGGCGCGGCAGGAGCTGACCGAGTCGGTCGCAAGGTCAACGGCCTTTGTGTGTCAGGAGTGTTGACCGAGCAATGAAAACGTTTTAATTTCCCCTCACGCTGACTTCGAGACGTGAGGGGGACCCGTGGCCGCAGTACTGCGGGAACGCGCAGGTACAGAGGAGGTGAGGGCGGCGCGCCGTCGAGCGGACGGTGCGCCCCCGCGACGAAAAGGTTTTCAGAGCCGGGGGTCGCTTTCCCTGGTTCTGCTCATGCTGCCCGGCCTCGCCTACTTCCTGCTGTTCCACTACGGCGCCCTCGTCGGCAACGTCATCGCCTTCAAGGAGTACGTCCCCTTCGACGGCCTCTGGGGCAGCCCCTGGGTCGGCATGGGCAACTTCCAGCGGATGTTCGAGGACGGCGCCTTCTGGGACGCGGTGCTCAACACCGTCTGGATCGCCGTCCTGCAACTGGCCTTCTACTTCCCGGTGCCGCTCGGCCTCGCCCTGCTCCTGCACAGCCTCACCTGGAGTTCGGTACGCCGGTTCGTGCAGTCGGTGGCGTATCTGCCGCACTTCATCTCGTGGGTGATCGTCGTCGCCCTCTTCCAGCAACTGCTCGGCGACACCGGACTGCTCAACTCCTCGCTGGACGGCATGGGACTGAGCACCGTCGACATCATCGGCAACCCCGACGCCTTCAAGCCGCTCACCGTCGCCCAGGTCATCTGGAAGGACGCCGGCTGGGGCACGATCATCTTCCTCGCCGCGCTGGCCCAGGTCGACGAGCAGCAGTACGAGGCCGCCGCGATCGACGGAGCCGGGCCTTGGCGGCGCTTCTGGCACGTCACCCTGCCCGCCATCCGTGCGGTGATCGTGCTGCTGCTCATCATGCGGCTCGGCGACATCCTCTCCGTCGGCTTCGAGCAGATGCTGCTCCAGCGCGACGCGGTCGGTCCCGAGGCCGCCGAGATCATCGACACCTTCGTCTACTACCAGGGCATCGTCGGCGGCGACTACGGGTTCGCCGCCGCCGCGGGCCTGTTCAAGGGCGTGATCGGCGCTCTCCTCGTCTACGCCGCCAACAAGGTCGCCCACCGCCTCGGCGAACAGGGGGTCTACAAGTGAGTGCCCGTACTCGGACCGCTGTCCGGCCCGGCTGGATGGAGAAGCCGAAGCCGCTCACCCAGGCCGCGAAGGCCCTCGCGCTGGTCGCCGTCGTCCTGCTGGTCTGCGTACCGTTCCTGGTCATCGTCTCGACCTCGCTGGCCTCCACCGACGAGGTCGTCGAGGGCGGTGGCTGGGTGCTGTGGCCGACCGAGCCGACACTCGACGCCTACCGCGACATCCTCGACGGCGGCATCGTCACCCACGCCCTCGGTGTCAGCGCCGGCGTCACGATCGTGGGCACCCTGCTCAGCCTCGCTTGCACGGTGACCCTCGCCTACGCCCTGTCCCGCCCCGGCGTCTTCGGCGGCAAACCGGTGCTGCTCCTCATCCTGTTCACGTTCCTGTTCCCGCCCGGCATGATTCCGAGCTTCCTGCTGGTCAAGGAGCTGGGCCTGCTGGACAACTACGCCTCGCTGGTCCTGCCGGTCCTGGTGAACGTCTTCAACCTCGTCGTCCTGCGCGGCTTCTTCCAGGGCATCCCCGAGGAGCTCTACGAGGCCGCCCGGCTCGACGGGGCGGGGGACTGGCGGGTGCTGGTCTCCGTCGTCCTGCCGCTGTCCAAGGCCGCGCTGGCCGTCGTCGGGCTCTTCTACGCGGTGGCGTACTGGAACTCCTGGTTCTACGCCTCGCTCTACCTGGAGAGCGACCACTGGCCCCTCCAGCAGGTGCTGCGCACCTATGTGGTGTCCGGTTCCGGACTCACCGACGCGACGACCGGCGAGGGCACGATCACCGCACCGCAGACCGTGCAGATGGCGGTGCTGGTGATCGCCACCGTGCCGATCCTGCTCGTCTACCCGTTCCTGCAGAAGTACTTCACCAAGGGCGTGCTCACCGGCGCCATCAAGAGCTGACCGGCCGGTTGCCGGCCGACGTGTCATCAAGAGCCGCGTTCAGAAAGGTGACTTGCCCATGCCCAGCATGTCCCGCCGTACCCTGCTGCGTTCCGTGGCCGCGGGTGGCGCCGCCGTCTCCGTGCCCGGTCTGCTGACCGCCTGCTCCACGAGTTCCGGCGACAGCGATGTCTCCAACGCGGGCAAGAAACTCGCCCCCTGGCCCGCGTACCAGCCCGCCACAGGTCCCAAGCCGGACCTCGCCGCCACTGAGGCGGGCGTTCAGGCCGGCTACACCGCCTACCCCTCCGACCTGGTGAAGTCCGTTCCCCGCACGCCCGGCGACGGGTCCACCGTCAAGGTGATGTCGGTGTCGTTCGGCACCCCGCCCAAGCCCGCCTCCGCCAACCGGTTCTGGGCGGCCGTCGAGAAGGCCCTCGGCGTGAAGATCGAGTACACGATCATCTCCCAGGCCGACTACCAGAAGAAGATGGCGACGGTGATGGCCGGCGACGCCGACACGCTGCCGGACATCATCAACATGTTCTCCGGGTTCGTGCTGCCCCGCGAGGCCGAGTTCGTGCAGCGGCGGGCCGAGGACCTCACGCCGTACCTCTCCGGCGAGGCGATCACCGACTACCCCAACCTCGCGAACATCCCCACCCACGCCTGGCGCGACATGGGCCGCATCGGCGGCCGTATCTTCGGCATCCCGCTGGAACGCCCGCTGCCCGGCTCCACCCTCTGGCTCAACCAGGACCTGTTCACCGACGCGGGCATGAAGGAGGGCTGGAGCGCCGACGACTTCGCCGCCGTCGCCAAGCGGGCGACCAGCGGCAGGACGTACGGGCTCGGCGCCGCCGCGGGCTCCCTGTTCGGCAATGCCGTGCACTCCGCCGCCCACAACGCGCCCCAGGAGTGGGCCGTCACCAAGGACGGTGCCTTCCTGCCGGGCTGTGCCGACGAACGCTTCAAGGCGTCGATCGCCTTCCAGGCCAGGCTCCGCAAGGACGGCTCCTACCACCCCGACGCCACGTCCATCTCCCAGATCGACCTGACCACCCTCTACTACAACGGCACCGTCGGCTCCATGCAGGACGGCTTCGGCGCCTACCTGCCCAAGTACCGTGAGTCCCAGGGCAAGCTGACCCCGGCTGCCGCACTGCCGTACAGCGTGGACGGCGAGCCCGGCGGCATCGTCGCGGCCCGCCGCTCCTTCGGGTACACCGTGCTGAAGAAGGCGAAGAAGGAACGCGTCGAGCTGCTGCTGCGCATCCTCGACTACCTCGCCGCCCCCTTCGGCAGCCAGGAGTGGGAACTCGTCCACTACGGCGTCGAGGGCACCCACTTCACCCGCGGCAAGGACGGCTCCCCGACGCCCACCAAGCTCGGCGAGGTGGAGAACAACACCAACCTGCCGCTGAAGTACCTCGCCGAAGGCCCCCAGGTGCTGTTCGTGCCGGGCATGCCCGACGCCGTACGAGCCCTGCACGCCTGGCAGCTCAAGACCGTCCCGCACGCCGTGCGCAACGCCTCCTACGGTCTCCAGTCCCGGACGAAGAACGCCCAGGGCACCACACTCAAGGCGCTCCTCGACGACACCGTCACCGGGATCGTCGCCGGGCGGGTGCCACTGTCCGAATGGGACGGGGCGGTCAAGAAGTGGCGTGACCGGGGCGGCGACAGAATGGCCGAGGAGTTCGCGAAGGACTACGCGGCCAACACGTGAGCGGCCGTCGGCGGAAGAGGGGACGCGGGGGATGGGGAACGACATGGGGTCCAAGCGGATCACGATCAGGGACGTCGCCGAGCGGGCGGGCGTCTCGACGGCCACCGCCTCCCGCGCCCTGAGCGGCAACCACCCGGTGCCCGCCGCGACCAGGGCCCGTGTCCTGCGCGCGGCCCGCGACCTCGACTACGTCGCCAACGCGCACGCCCGCGCCCTGGTCGGCGGCGGCCGCAAGATGGCCGCCGTCGTCGTCCGCCAGGTCACCAGCCCCTTCTACGCCCAGGTCGCCGAGGGCGTCGAGGCGGAGGCCGCCGACCGGGGCTGGCTGTGCGTGGTCGGCGCGACCGGCGGGGACCCACAGCGTGAGATGGAGTTCGTGCAGCTCATGCGGGAGGAGGGGGCCAGGCTGGTGATCCTGGTCGGCGGGGTCGTCGAGGACGACGCGTATCGCTCGCGCGTGGCGCATTACGCGCAGGCCCTCGACGCCACCGGTGCGCGGCTCGTGCTGTGCGGGCGGCCCGCCCCGGACCCTGAAATCCCCGCGCTGGTCGTCGAGTTCGACAACGAGGCGGGGGCGCGGGCGATCACCGGGTACCTGCTGTCGGCCGGCCACCGCCGGATCGTCTTCCTCGGCGGGCTGCCCGGCAACACCGCGCTCGACGCGCGGGTCGCGGGGTACCGGGCCGCGCTCGCCGAGCATGGGCTGCCTGCGGCGGCCGCGCGGGTCGTCGACTGCGGCCTCGGCCGCGCGGCCGGGCTGCGCGCGATGGCCGAACTCATCAAGGAGACACGGGAGTTCACGGCCGTGGTCGCCGGGGACGACATGGTCGCCGCGGGGGCGCTGCGCGCGATCGCCGACGCCGGTCTGCGCGTCCCCGACGACATCTCCGTCGTCGGCTACAACGACATCCCGCTCGCCGAGGACTTCAGTCCGCCGCTCACCACCGTGCGGACTCCTGCGGAGGAGCTCGGTCGCGCCGCCGTGCGTATCGCTTTGCGCGATCCCGACAACGCCGCCGGGAGCCACCATCTGCTGGGCACGCACATCGTCGTTCGCCGCAGTGTCGCCGCGCCGGCAAGGCCGTCTGGCGACTGCGGGTGAGTCGTGGCTGGTCGCGCAGTTCCCCGCGCCCCTTAGGGGCGTTATGCCCGCCCCCGATTTATGGAGGACCGAAACCCGTATGACCGCGCCGCACGTGTCGCTCCCCGGTGACCCGACGCAACTGCTCCCGCCCCCCGACCATCTCTCGTCTCCCGTCACCGGCTGGACCCGCGCCCACTGGGAGGCGCTGGCCGACCGGCTCCTCGACGGGCTGGTGCCGTATGCCTCCCCGGGGTTCGCCCAGTACCGGCTGCCCGGACCGGCCAGCCACTCCGGGCCCTGGTCGGACGGGCTGGAGGGCTTCGCGCGTTCCTTCCTGCTGGCCGCCTTCCGCATCGCGGGCGCGGACGGCCGTGTCGACCCGGCGCTGATCGAGCGGTACGCCGTCGGACTCGCCGCCGGCACCGACCCGCACGGCGAGGAGCGCTGGCCTCCCATCACCGACCGCGCCCAGCCGATGGTCGAGGCCGCGTCGATCGCGATCGCCCTGCACGAGTCCCGCCCGTGGCTGTGGGACCAGCTCGACGACGGCGTGCGCGGACAGGTCGCCGACTGGCTGGGCGGTTTCGTGGGCGCCGACGTCAATGACTCCAACTGGCGCCTGTTCCAGGTCATCACGGAGGAGTTCCTGGCCTCCGTCGGCGCCCCGCACAGCCGTGCCGAGATCGACGCCGGACTGGCCCGCCTGAACGACTGGTACCGGGGCGGCGGCTGGTACACCGACGGCGACGGGCGCAAGTTCGACTACTACAACGCCTGGGCGCTGCACCTGTACCCCGTGCTGTGGGCGCGCATCGCGGGTCCGCGCGCCGACCCGGCGACGGTGGCCCTGCACCGCACCCGGCTGCGTGAATTCCTCGCCGTCCACCAGTACTTCTTCGGTTCCGACGGCGCCCCGGTCCACCAGGGCCGCTCCCTCACCTACCGGTTCGCGACCGCCGCCCCGCTGTGGGCGGGCGCCCTCGCCGACGCCACCCCGCTGCCGCCCGGCCGCACCCGCCGGCTCGCCTCGGGAGCCCTGAAGCACTTCGCCGAGCGCGGGGTGCCCGACGAGCGGGGGCTGCTCACCCTCGGCTGGTACCGGCCCTTCGGCCCCGTCACCCAGCGCTACTCGGGCCCCGCCTCCCCGTACTGGGCCAGCAAGGCATTCCTCGGGCTGCTCCTGCCCGAGAGCCACCCCGTGTGGACGGCCGCCGAGGAGCCCGGTCCCGTCGACACGGCCGACACCGCCCTCGCCCTGCCCGCGCCCGGCTGGCTGCTGCACTCCACCGCGGCCGACGGGATCGTACGGCTCGTCAACCACGGCAGCGACCGGCTCCCGCCGCCCCCTGCCATGGCCGACGACAGCCCGCACTACGCCCGGTTCGCCTACTCCAGCGCCGCCGCCCCCGAGACACCCACGGGCCCCGACAACCACCTTGCCCTGCTCGCCCCTGACGGCACCCCGTCCCCGCGCGGCCGCATCCACCCGCTGTACGCCGACGGCCGGCGGGCCGCCTCCTGGCACCGGGCGCGAGGGCACCGGATCGAGACGGTGAGCGTGGTGCGGGGGCCGTGGGAGGTGCGCGTGCACCGCCTCGACGTACCGTCCGGCACTCCGGTGCGCGAAGGCGGCTGGGCCGTGGCGGACGATGGTGCGCCCCCGGTCGCCCGGACGGGGCCCGGCCGGGCCACGGCCCGCCGCGCGGACGGCCTGACCAGCGCGATCGTCGGACTGTACGGCTGGGGCGGCGCCGAGGCGACGGTCGCGCGGGCCGACGGAGCCAATGCCGTCGGCCACCACTCGGCGACGCCCTGCCTCGAACTGGGCGACGCAGCCCCGCTGTTGGTGACGCTGGTGGTGCTCAGCGCCGACCCGGACGTGTCACTCACCGGGGCGAGCGCGTCGGTCCTCGACGACGGAACCGTGGAGATCCGCTTCCCGGACGGCGCCCGGGAGCGGGTGCCTCGCGTCAGCTCCGGGCCAGTGTCACCGCCCGGTCCAGCGCCTGAAGGAAGGAGTTGACGGTCGCCCGGTCCCGCACCGCCAGCCGCAGCCACTCCTCGCCCAGCCCGGGGAAGGTGTCCCCGCGCCGGACCGCGAACCCCAGGTCACGCAGGTGACGACGTACCTGGGCGGCACGCGGCAGCCGTACGAGGACGAAGGAGCCCTCGGCCGGCCCGGCCACCCGTAGCCCGTCCGAGGCGAACTCCTCCAGTCCCGCCACCAGATGGGCCCGGTCCGCGGCGATGCGGTGGGCCGCGTGGGCCGCCTCCGCCAGGGCCCGTGAGGACACGCAGGCCTCCGCCGCCGCGAGGGCGGGGGTGGAGACGGGCCACAAGGGCTGGGCCCGCTCCAGGTCCGCGATCGTCTCCGGGGCCGCCAGCATGTACCCGATCCGCAGCCCGGCCAGCCCCCAGGTCTTGGTGAGGCTGCGCAGGACCACAAGACCGGGGACGTCCGTCCGGCCGGCCAGGGCCTCCCGCTCGCCCGGCACCGCGTCCATGAACGCCTCGTCCACGACCAACGTCCGCCCGGGACGGGCCAGTCGGGCGATGGTGGCGGCCGGGTGCAGCACCGATGTCGGGTTGGTCGGGTTGCCGATCACCACCAGGTCCGCGTCCTCGGGGACGGCCGCCGCATCCAGCCGGAAGCCGTCCTCCTCGCGGAGCAGCACCCGGTCGACGGTGTGGCCCGCGTCCTGCAGCGCCGCCTCCGGCTCCGTGAACTGCGGGTGTACGACGACCGGCTGACGGACCTTCAGGGCGCGGGCGAGCAGTACGAAGGCCTCCGCCGCGCCCGCCGTCAGCAGCACCCGCTCCACCGGCAGCCCGTGCCGTGCCGCGACCGCCGCCCGCGCGGCCCGACCGTCCGGATACGCGGCCAGGTCGCCGAGCGAGCCGGCGATGTGCTCCCGCAGCCACGCCGGAGGCGTGTCCGCGCGGACGTTCACCGCGAGGTCGATCAGCTGCGCGCCGTCGTCCCGTACCTCGGCGTCGCCGTGGTGCCGCAGGTCGTGTCCCTCAGTGGGCATGGGAGTGCGCGCCATGGTGGTGGTGTCCGTGGTGGTGGCCCTCGTCGTCCGGGTGGAAGTGCGGCTGCTGCGGCAGCCCCACCTTGTCCTCGAAGCCGGGCAGCGCGATCCGGTACACACAGGAGTCGCAGTTCATCCGCAGGTCGCCCTTGACGGCCTCCTCGTACCGCTCCATCACCAGGTCGAGCAGCTCCGGCTCCGGGCCGATCACATCGGCGGACCGCACCTCGACCTCGGGGTGCGCGGCCGCCCAGCCCTCCGTCTGCTGCCGCACGCGGTCCGGGAGGATGCCGGTGAAGAGGAAGTAGGGGAGGACGACGATCCGCCGCGCCCCCAGCTTCACGCACCGGTCGAGTCCGCTCGGCACGTCCGGCGCCGCCAGCGACACGAACGCCGTCTCGACGCCCGCGTACCCGCGCCCCTCCCACAGCAGCCGGGCCGCCTTGTGCACCTCGGCGTTGGCGTCCGGGTCCGTCGACCCGCGCCCGACCAGCAGTACGGTCACGTCGGCCCGGTCCTCGGGGGTGCGGGCCGTGCTGCCGAGGACCTCGTCCAGCCGCCGCTCCAGCACGGCCAGCAGCGACGGATGCGGGCCCAGCGGACGGCCGTACGTGTACGAGATCCCGGGGTGCCGCTCCTTCTCGCGGGCCAGCGCCGCCGGGATGTCCCCCTTGGCGTGTCCGGCGGACACCAGCATCAGCGGTACGGCGGCGAACCGTCGTACGCCCCGCTCCACCAGCTCGGCGACCGCGTCTCCCAGCGGCGGCGGGGACAGCTCGATGAAGCCGCCCGCGACGGGCAGTTCGGGGTGGCGGCTGCCCAGCTCCCGGACGAAGTCGCGGAACGCCTCGGCTCCGGCATCGTCCCGGGTGCCATGACCGGCGATGAGCAGGGCGGGCGGCGGGGTGGTCACGATTTCTCCTCGGGATGCGCATCTGGGTGGGAAGTGCGGTGGTACAGCAGGGCGTTGAGCGCGGCGGCGGCGACCGCCGAGCCGCCCTTCTCGGACACGTTGCTCACGGCGGGCAGCCCGCTCTCGCGCAACGCGGCCTTGGACTCGGCCGCGCCGACGAAACCGACGGGCAGACCGATCACGAGCGCGGGGGAGGCGTCCAGGGTCAGCAGCTCCTCCAGGGCGGTCGGCGCGTTGCCGATCACCCAGAGGGCGCCGGGACCCACCTGCTCGTAGGCGAGCCGTATGGCGTGCGCGGAGCGGGTCAGCTCCGGACCGGCCACGGCGTCCCTGAGCCGGCAGACGGTCTCGCGCCGGGTGATGCCGGCGGCCACCATCTCGACGTCCACGACTACGGGCGCCCCGGCGTGCAGGGCGGCGTACGCCTTCTCCAACTCGCCCTCGTCCATGACGAGATCGGACGCGTACTCCAGGTCGGCGGCGGAGTGGATGACCCTCTCCACCACGGCCCGGGTCAGCGGCGGGAAGTGCGAGGTGTCCAGGCGGGCGCGGAGCCGCCGGAAGGACTCCTGTTCGATGGGATGCACCACGCGGTTCACCGGGCCTCCTCCTGCTTCTCCGGCCGGCTCTCCTGCCAGCGGTAGCCGCGCGGCGTCACCATGCGCCCCGCGATGTCCCGGGTCGCCGTGTTGCCCACGGTCACGACCGTCATCATGTCGACCGTCGCCGGATCGAGGGCGGCGAGTGTCGTGAGGCGACTGGCCTCGTCCGGCCGTGACGCGTTCCGTACGACACCGACCGGCGTCGTCGGCTCCCGGTGCTCGGCGAGGATCGCGAGGGCCTTCGGCAGCTGCCAGTCCCGGCCCCGGCTGCGCGGGTTGTAGAAGGTCACGACGATGTCCGCCTCGGCCGCCGCCCGCACCCGCCGCTCGATGACCTCCCAGGGGGTGTGGAGATCGGAGAGACTGATGGACACGTGGTCGTGGCCCAGCGGCGCACCGAGGATGGCGGCAGCGGCGAGCGCAGCGGTGACACCGGGCACGCCGATCACGTCGATGTCGTCGGACGCCTCGGCCAGCGCGGGGGAGGCCATGGCGTACACCCCGGCGTCCCCGCTGCCGATCAGCGCGACGGCCTGGCCCTTCCGCGCCTCCTCCACGGCCGTGCGCGCCCGCTCCTCCTCGGCCCCGAGCCCCGACTCCAGGATCCGGGTGCCCGGCCGCAGCAGGTCGCGGATCTGGTCGACGTACTGGTCGAGTCCGACGAGCACGGAAGCGCGCCGCAGCTCCGCCTTCGCGCGGGGCGTGAGCAGGTCCCGGGCGCCGGGACCGAGCCCGACGACCGCGAGCCGGCCACGCGCGGGCCGCCGTACGACGGCACAGGTCGCCATGGCGGGCTGCCCGTCCGTACGTTCGGACTTGCGCTTGGGGACGAGGAGTTCGCCTCCGCGCACGAGCGCGGCGGCCTCCGCGACGGAGGGGGTGCCGACGGCCGCGAGGGGCGCGCCGGACGGGTTGGGCACGTCCACCTCCGCCAACTCCTCGGCGGAGTAGGTCACCAGAGGCACACCCAGACGTTCGGCCGCCTCGACGATCCCGGCCTCCCCGGCCTTGGCATCGACGGTGGCGAGTTCGGCGATGCTACGAGCGGACAGTCCCGCATCTCGCAACGCCGCCTCGACCAGTCCGAGCACCTCCTCGACCGGGGCACCCTTGGAGGCGCCGACGCCGACGACGAGGGACGGGGGGCGCAGGACGACCTCGTGCTCGGCGGGCTCGACGAGGCGGTCCGTCAGCCTGATCGCGTACGCCCCTTCCTGCGAGGTGACCTGGAGTGCCGGAAGAGGCCAGGCGAAGTCCGCCTTCAGCGCCACCGGTTCGCCGTCGAGAACGGCGCGCGAGACGCCCGCGACATCCCCCTCCACGGGGAACCCGAGGGTGTCGAGGCCGGGCACGCCCACCGCGTCCGTCGCCGTGGTCACCACGGGCTGCGCCCCCAGCAACTCCCCGACCTCACCGGCGAGTTCATTGGCGCCACCCCCGTGCCCGCCGACCAGTGACACGGCGAACCGCCCGCCCTCGTCGACGCACACCACACCCGGGTCCGACGCCTTGTCGCCGAGCAGCGGCGCGACCAGCCGTACGACCGCTCCCGTCGCCAGAAAACACACGAGCTGCTCGCACTGAGCGAACGCGGCCCGTACGGCGTCCCCGACGGGACCCTCGTACACGCGCGTACGGTCCGGCCACGCCGCGGCCAGCCGGTCCCGCGCAGCCGCCCCCGCCGCGGTGGCGGAAATGAGGCCGATCACTGAGTGACTCCTTCAATGTCAAGTGCTGGAGGCCGAACGCCCCACAGCAGGAAAACCGGATTGGTCGCCGCCAGCCGGGTCACGTCCCCCGGCAGCGGCGCGAGCCGCGACGACTGCAGCAGCACCCCGTCGCAGTCGAACCCGGCGCCGGTGAGCGCCGCGCGTGCGGCCGGTACCCGGTCGAGCGAGGCCATGGCGACGACGACCGTCCGCCGCGCCCGCCGCGCGCACGCCGTGACGACGGCGGGCAGTTCGCGCCCTCCGCCGCCGACGAACACGGCGTCGGGATCGTCCAGGTCGGACAGCACGGTCGGCGCCGCACCGTGCACGACCCGTACGTCGACCCCGTGCGCGGCCGCGTTCGCGCGGATCCGCCCGACCCCGTCCAGGGTCTTCTCGACCGCGGTGACGGCGGCGCCGAACCGCGCGCACTCCACGGCGACCGAACCGGAGCCCGCGCCGATGTCCCACACCAGGTCACCGAGGCGCGGACCGAGCCGGGCCAGCGCCAGCGCGCGTACCTCGAACTTGGTGATCATCGAGTCCCGATGCGTGAACTCGCCCTCGTCCAAGGCCCATCGGGCGGGCCCGGCGGGCGGTCCGGCGACCGTGCGCACGGCACCGAGCGCCCGTGACTCGTCCAGGCACAGCACCACGCTGACCGCCGTACCCCAGTCGCGGGCGGCGGCCTCGGCCGGTGTCACCCGCTCCAGACGCTCCTGAGGGGAACCCAGCGCGGAGGCGACGACCAGGACACGCGCGTCGGCCCTGAGGGCGGCGCCGAGTTCCGCCGGCCCGGCGCCCGGCCCGGTCAGCACGGCGACCTTGGGCCGCGCCCGGCACACGTTCACCGCCGTACGCAGATCACGCCCGTGCGCGCTGACCACGACCGCGTCGTCCCACGGCAGCCCGACCCGCGAGAAGGCGGCGGCCACGGACGAGACCCCCGGCCGGACATCGAGTGCCTCCGCCCCGAACCGCTCGGCCAGCACCCGCACGATCCCGAAGAACCCGGGATCCCCGGAGGCCAGTACGACGACGGGGTTCCGCTTCTCCACGTGCCGCTCGATGACGTCCAGCGCGGGCACCAGCGCGCCGAGGACTACCTGTTCGGCGTCCGCCGGAACCGGCGCGGCGGCCAGATGCCGGCGGCCGCCCACGACGAGCCGCGCCCCGGTCAGCACCTCGACCGGAACCGGCGCCCCCGTCCCCGTACCGACAACCGTGATCAGGCGGTTCACGTGTTCGCACCCCGCGCCCGCAGCGCCCTGCGCGCCTCCGGGTCGGCCTTGCGGTAACCGTGGAAGTGGCCGGGGTGGTAGAGGTGCGAACGGGTGCCCTCGGCGTCGAGGGCCGGGCCGACGAGGAAGAGCGTGTGCTTCCAGAGCTTGTGCTCCTTGACCGTCTCCTCCAGCGTCTCGATCGTGCACCGCACGATCAGCTCCTCCGGCCAGGTCGCCTGGTACGCCACCACGACCGGAGTGGAGGTCGGATATCCACCCTCCAGCAGCTCCCGCACGAGCTGCCCGCTGCGGGCCGCCGACAGGAAGATCGCCATGGTCGTGCCGTGCTTGGCGAACTCCCGCACCTCCTCCCCGGGCGGCATCGGCGTCTTGCCGCCGCCGAGCCGGGTGAGCACCACGGACTGCGCGACCTCGGGGATGGTCAGCTCGCGCTGCGCGAGCGCGGCGACGGCGGAGAAGGCGGAGACACCCGGGACCACCTCGGTGTCGATGCCGATCCGGGCACACCGGTCGAGCTGCTCCTGCGTACCGCCCCACAGGGCCGGGTCGCCGGAGTGGATACGGGCCACCCGCAGGCCCTGCGCCGACGCCCGCTCGTAAACGGCCACCACGTCCTCCAGGGACATCGTCGCCGAGTCGAGGATCTCCGCGCCCTCACGCGCGTGTTCGAGTACCTCCGCCTGCACCAGGCTGGCCGCCCAGATCACGATGTCGGCCTCGGCGATGGCACGCGCGGCCCGGAACGTCAGCAGATCGGCGGCGCCGGGCCCGGCACCGACGAAGGTCACCTTGCCGGTGGGGGCTTCGGCCATGGGAACAGGTCCTCTCTCTTCTCTGCAAAGCATTCAAAGCATTCAGGGCATTCAGGGCATTACGAGTGCTGCGGTCGCTGACGTCGGATGTGCGCGACCGGGGTCTGATCGGATACCAAGGGCAGATGGCGGTGCTTGTCGCGCTCGGCGCGTTCCTGATGACGCTGGCCGGCGGCTGGACGGCACTGCGCGTGACCGACCGCCGCCATCTCGTACTGGGCCTGGCCGGCGGCCTGATGCTGGGCGTGGTCGGCCTGGACCTGCTGCCGGAGGCGCTGGACGCGGCGGGCACCGAGATCTTCGGCGTACCGGCCGCGCTCCTGCTCTTCGTGGCCGGGTTCCTGCTGGCCCATCTGGTGGAACGTCTGCTGGCCGTACGGCAGGCCGCGCACGGCGCCGAGGAGAGCGACGGCCGCGCTCCCGAGGTGGGCCTCACGGCCGCGGCCGCGATGGTCGGCCACAGCGCCATGGACGGCGTGGCGATCGGCGCGGCCTTCCAGGTCGGCGGCGGCATGGGCACGGCGGTCGCGCTGGCCGTCGTCGCCCACGACTTCGCGGACGGTTTCAACACGTACACGATCACGAGCCTGTACGGGAACGCCCGCCGCAGAGCCCTCGCCATGCTGTTCGCGGACGCCGCCGCCCCCGTGCTGGGCGCCGCCTCGACACTCCTGTTCACCATCCCGGAGCCCCTGCTCGGCGGCTACCTCGGCCTCTTCGGCGGCGCGCTCCTCTATCTCGCGGCGGCCGAGATCCTGCCCGAGGCCCACCACGCACACCCCGCCCGCTCGACCGTGCTGTGCACGATCGCGGGCGCGGCGTTCATCTGGCTGGTGGTGGGCATCGCCGAGTGATGTCCAGAGCGATGCTCTGTGGGGCGTCACAGCTTGCCGCCCCGCCCGCCCTCGCGCCGCGCGGGCGCGATGAGCGTCGAGAGATAGGGCAGTGGCTCTCCGTCCAGTTCGGCGGCGGGCCGGATGGACTCCTCCGGCAGCCCGAGCGCCGACCCCCACACGGCGTCGCCGATCCGCCCGCTCTCCCGCAACGCCTCGGCCACCTCCCGCGCCTGCCGCCCGAACTTGTAGGCGACGACGGTCCCGGGCCCGTTCAACGCGTCCTTGAGCACGGCGGCCCCGGCGGTGACGGGCACGAGCGTCAACGGCTCGGTGCCTTCGGTGAGAACCGCTCCCGACCGCGCCGCGAGATCCTGCATGGCGGTGATCCCGGGCACGGTCTCCACGACGACGCCCGGCACCAGCTCGCCGATGGTCTGCGCGAGATAGGTGAAGGTGGAGTACACGTTCGGGTCGCCGATGGTCGCGAACGCCACGGAGCCATGGTCCGCCAGCAACCGCGCAACCCGCTCCCCGGCCGCGTCCCAGGCGGCTTCCCGCCGCGTCCGGTCACTGCGCTCGTTGAGCGCGAACACGACCCGTACGACCTTCTCCTCAGGCACGTAGTGCAGCACGGTCGCTTCAGCTCGCCCCCGCTCACCGCCATCTTTTCCATCAGACGCAGCCATGACAGGTACGACGACGACCTCGGCGGCACGCAGAGCGTTGACGCCCTTGACGGTCACCAGCTCCGGATCCCCGGGCCCTACCCCGACTCCGATCAGCCTGCTGCTCATGACGTCCGGCACCTCTCCACGAACCGACGGGCCACACCGGGCTCGGACGCCCAGTGCGTGTGCAGATAACTCGCGTGCACACCGCGCTCCACAAAACCTTCGACCCGCCGCTCCGGAGTCCGCACCCCCCAGGCGGGAGCGCCCCCCGCCCCCGGCTCCACGACCGTCCGGTGAAACTCGTGCCCCCGCATCCGCGTCCCCGCGACGGCAAGCACACTGTCACTGAGGGCCACGGCATCCCGATAGCCGAGGGTGAGCCGCTCGCCCATCCGCGCGGTGGCATCGAGCACCCCGCACATGGGCTGCCCGTCGAGCTCACGACAGAGATAGAGCAGCCCGGCACACTCGGCGTCGACGGGAGCACCACTGAGGGCGAGTTCGCCAACGGCCTTGCGCAGCTGCTCGTTGGCGGACAACTCGGAGGCGTACACCTCGGGAAACCCACCACCGATGACCAACCCGCGTGTGCCATCGGGCAGTTGCTCATCCCGAAGAGGATCGAAGACAACGACCTCGGCCCCGGCGGCGGCGAGCAACTCGGAGTGCTCGGCATAGGAGAAGGTGAAGGCGGCCCCACCGGCAACGGCAACGCGCTTCAGCCCGTCCGGCGTTTGAGGACGAGGCCCTTCGGGCCGAAAGCGGGGGTCTGGGGGCGCAGCCCCCAGGGACGGGACGGGAAGGGGCGG
>NZ_JBWLKM010000094.1:0-29914 GCF_059026085.1 Streptomyces sp. a15
GTACTGGTGGTGCGCATCCTGCTGGGGTCGGCCGTCATGAAGCTGATGGGCAGGGCCGCTTGGTGGGCTCCGGGCCCACTGGCCCGCTTCTACACGCGGTACGGCATCAAGGAGGGCGACGTGCCGACGGACGCCGACAAGCCGGTTCCCGTCGGGGTCTGAACCCGGCGAAGAGGGGCCGAAGTGCCTTCCCCCCGAGGCACTTCGGTCCCTGCCGCGTCTTCGCGGCGTGAGCGGGGTACCTGCGGTGCCCGGCCGTGTCTCGGCCACCCCGCCGGCCGCTCACTCCGCCCACCCGCCCGCCCGCGCGGCGATGATGGCGGCGGTGGTTCGCGTACTCCTGGGTCAGTCGCCGCAGAAGCCTGACGACCGGCTCGAACAGCACGGTGAGGATCACCGCTCGCTCGGCGAGCGCGGGCAGGCCGAACGGGCGGACTACGTGGATGAACTCCTCCAGGTGGGCAGCCGCCCCGGCTGTCCGACCGTTGCCCGGGCCGTGGACAGAACCTGCCCGGCCTCATCGCGGCCCGCTCGCGCTACCCCGAGGTCAAGGCCCCCATCCACCTCGTCCACGGCGAGAAGGACTGCTCCCGGTGGTCGGACCGGGAAGCCAACAGGGAGCTGCTGCCGGGCGCCGACTTCACGCAGGTGCCGAAGGCGGGCCACTTCGTCGCTCTGGAACGACCCGACCTGCTGGCCGACCTGTTGAACGCGGCGGCCTGACCGCCCCACGTCCTGGCACCCAAAGGAGCAGTACATGACGGAGATACAGATCGAGTTCGATGTTCCGGCAGAGATGCGTGACGGCACGGTGCTGCGCGCGGATGTCTACCGGTCTGGTGGTACGGGACCGTGGCCGGTGCTGCTGGCCCGGCTGCCGTACGGCAAGCAGACGCCCGTGATGACCGTCATACTCGATCCGCTGGCGGCGGCCAGGCGCGGCTTCCTGGTCGTCGTGCAGGACACCCGTGGCCGGTTCGCCTCCGAGGGGGAGTGGGAGCCGTGGACGCACGAGGAGAGCGACGGTTACGACACCGTACGGTGGGCCGCTGCCCTGCCCGGTTCGAACGGCTCCGTCGGCATGATTGGTGGCAGCTACTTCGGCAACACCCAGTGGATGGCGGCGCTGTCGAAGCCGCCGGAGCTGAAGGCGATCGCGCCGTTGATCACATGGTCCGATCCGGACGACGGGCTGTTCTCGCGCGGCGGTGCGATCGAGCTCGGCATCACCGTGCCGTGGTCC
The DNA here is from genome assembly GCF_059026085.1 of Streptomyces sp. a15. Taxonomy (NCBI): domain Bacteria; kingdom Bacillati; phylum Actinomycetota; class Actinomycetes; order Kitasatosporales; family Streptomycetaceae; genus Streptomyces; species Streptomyces sp. A15. Next base: position 1,244 of record NZ_JBWLKM010000094.1, read on the forward strand.
CTCATGCATGGCGCCGACACCCTGATGCGCCGTCACCGCACCGACCTCAATGGGCTCGTCAGCGGCATCACCGGGCTCGTGCGGGATGTCGACGGCCTTGCGAGCGGCGGTTACGGGGAGCTGCCCGCCGAGCGGTTTCCGGCGTTCGCCCGGCACGACCTCCCCGAGGTCGGCTACGAGCGTTCCCGGCGGGAGCCGGAGTGGGCGCGGTCAGGAAGAGCGTGAAGTCCCTGCGTGGTGAGTCCGGGCAGAGCGGCGTTTGGGCCGGTGCCGGTCAGGCTTCGACGGCTGCACAGGGGGAGGGCGCGGGCAGGCAAGTCGCGCCGTGGGCACCGTCAGGGAGGGTCTGTGTGAGCCAGACCACACGCCGGGGGTGCATAGCGGGGTAGGGGTCAGTGTCTTTATGAAGGTGTAGGGGCGTGTTGAAGTAAGGGACGACGCTGATGGGGCAGTTGCGGGCCGACGAGTTCGACCGGTTCGTGACGGCTCGGTGGTCGGTGTTGCTTCACCTGGCGCGGCTGCTCACCGGTGGAGACCGGCACCGGGCCGAGGATCTGCTGCAGGAGGCGCTGGTCAAGCTGTGGTTTGCCTGGCCGAAGGTGGGCGAGCAGGCGCCCGAGGCGTACGTGCGCAGGGTTCTGGCCCGTGCCGCGGCTCGTTCGTCACGGCGTCGTTGGTGGGGCGAGCACCCCGTGGACCAGCTGCCCGACCCGCCCGGGGTGGGAGACGAGACCGCCGCCGTGGATGAACGGACCCGGTTGGAGGCCATGTTGGCGTTGCTGCCGGCGCGGCAGCGGGCCGCGGTGGTGCTGCGCTACTACCAGGATCTGCCCGAGCGGCACGTCGCGGAGGTGCTGGGGTGTCCGGTGGGCACCGCCCGTTCCCTCACGGCACGCGGCGTCGCACGGTTGCGGCAGCTTCTGGCTGAGGCAGTCGAGCCGGTGGAGTGAAGAAGGAGCCATGGATCACTTCGAGCAGGAACTGGCACGGATGATGCGTGACAGCCAGGAGGACACGCCCTATGAGGACCGGCACCGATACCGGCTGAAAGCTGCTGTTCGCGCCCGACAGCGGGCCCGGACGGCCTGGATGGCCACCGGATCCGTGCTGACCGTTGCCGGACTCGGCGTCGGACTGATGCTCATGCCGAGCTCATTCGCTCAGGGCGGGTCTGCCGACCCTCAGCATCGCCCCGTCGCCTCTGCCGAGTCGGCCCCGATGCCGTCGACGGCCCGCTCCGCCTCCACTGCCAAGGGGGTGCCGATGCCGACCTGCACGTCGACTACCGGGCCGGTGCCGGTGCCGATGCCGTCGACTGTCCGTCCCGCTTCAACTGCCAAGGGGGTGCCGATGCCGAGCTGCACGTCGACTACCAAGCCGGTGCCGATGCCGTACCGCCCCTCAACGCCCGAGCCGGTCCCGATGCCCTCACGGACCTCAACCACCAGGTAGCGCCTTGCCAGGTCAAGCGGTCCTCGATGGGTCGGGGCTGCTTGAGCCGGAGTGACGACCACCGACCGCCGGGCCGCTGATCCCCGCTTGTCCTGCTCTCGACGAGTTGAAAGCTGACCACGTGATCCGTGAGAACGCGTCGGCCATTGTCGACGCACCGCGGAAGGCGGCGAACCGCCGGCCGACCTCCTGGGAGCGGCGGCTGCGCCTGTTCGGGTATGTGGAGCGGCCGCGTCCGTCCGTGCGCGACCGCCTGGTGGTGCCATTTCCCGAACCCGATTCGCGGCTGTGGCGCACGCTCGGGCTGTCCCCGGCAGCGGCGGGTCGGCCGGCGCGCTGGTCGGGGTGGGGCGGGCCGCTGTTGGTGGCGCTCCTGGCCGGGCTGCTGCGCGTTTGGCGTCTGGGCCGGCCGCGCGACATCGTCTTCGACGAGACGTACTACGCCAAGGACGCCTGGTCCTTGCTGCGGCTCGGCTACGAGAGCACCTGGCCTGACCGTAAGACAGCCGACCCGCAGATCCTGGCCGACCCCCAGGTGATCCCGCTCTCCGACACCGGGGCCTTCGTCGCGCACCCGCCGACGGGCAAGTGGGTGATCGCCCTCGGCGAGTGGATGTTCGGCCTCACCCCCTTCGGCTGGCGCTTCATGACGGCGGTGCTGGGCACGCTGTCGGTGCTGATGCTGTGCCGCATAGGACGCCGCCTGTTCCGCTCGACACTGCTGGGCTGCCTGGCCGGCGCACTGTTGGCCGTGGACGGCCTGCACTACGTGATGAGCCGCATCGCTCTGCTCGACCTCGTCGTCATGTTCTTCGTACTGGCGGCGTTCGGCTGCCTGCTCATCGACCGCGACCAGGCGCGGGCCCGGCTCGCGGAAGCCTTGCCGGCCGACGCGGATGGCCGTCCGGACGCACACACCGGTGACCATGCCGGGACTGGGCTGCGTCCCTGGCGGCTGGCCGCCGGCCTCTTCCTGGGACTGGCGGCCTCCACCAAATGGAACGGCCTGTACTTCCTCGCCTTCTTCGTGATCCTCGCCCTGTTGTGGGACGTCGGCGCCCGCCGCGTCGCCGGGGCGCGCCGCCCCTATCGGGCGGTGCTGCGCAAAGACCTCGGCTGGTCGGTGATGTCCCTGGTCCCGGTCGCTTTCGTGACGTATCTGGCGACCTGGACCAGCTGGTTCCTGTCCGACAACGGCTACGGACGACACTGGGCGGACGGCCGCGGCGGCACCTGGTCGTGGATCCCGGCCCCGCTCCGCAGCCTGTGGCACTACGAGTACGGCGTCTACCAGTTCAATGTGGGGCTGCACACTCCCCACAAGTACGAGTCCAACCCCTGGAGTTGGCTGGTCCTGGGCCGTCCTGTGCTGTTCCACTACGAATCGCCGAAACCCGGGTCGGACGGTTGCCATGCGACCGCCGACTGCTCGCAGACCGTCCTGGCCCTGGGCACACCGCTCCTGTGGTGGTCGGCCTGCTGCGCCCTCGTGTATCTGCTCTATCGGTGGGCGCTGCGCCGCGACTGGCGCGCCGGCGCCGTCCTGTGCGCCGTGGGCGCCGGTTACCTGCCCTGGTTCCTCTACCAGGACCGCACGATCTTCTCCTTCTACGCCGTCGTCTTCGTGCCGTACCTGTGTCTTGCCGTGGCGATGATGCTGGGCGCGCTGCTGGGCCCGCCGGGCATGCATGAACGACGCCGCAAACGCGGTGCGGTGGCCGCAGGCACGCTGGTGCTGCTCATCACCTGGAACTTCATCTACTTCTTCCCCATCTACACGGGTCAGACGATTCCGTATCCCAGTTGGCACGCCAGAATGTGGCTCGAGACCTGGATGTGAGCTCCGACCTCACGGTCTCCGACATGGTGTCCCACCCTGGCTGACACGGATCGGACGGGACAGGGCCGTGGCCCCCGGCCTCGCCCGCCCCATGCCATCCGAGGGTCTGGTGGCCTGCGCGTGGAGGCGGTGTCCGAGGCGAGGTGTAAGGACACGCCGCCCGGCAGTTGGTCACCTTGCCGGGGGTCTCGGTGTACTGCCGCGACACACAGGCCGACGCGTCGCCGCCCTTGAGGAAGCCGGGGCATCGATGATCAGCGGTCGCTCTGAAGAGACGGCCCCAGCGGAGGCGGTCAGCGCCAGGCCGGAGTGGGCCCAACACCTGACGGACACCGCCGACGTCGCCGAGGCCGGCCACGACGACCTGGAATGGGCCGACGCGGTGATGTTCGGCACCCCCACCCGCTTCGTCAACCCGGCCAGCCGGCTGAGGGCATTCATCGACAGCACCGGCCCTCTGTGGTTCCGGGGCGAGCTCGGGGACAAGGTGTACTCGGCCCTCACCGCCTCCAACACCGCCCACGGCGGGCAGGATCCGCCCTCCTGGCGCTGGCGAAGACGTTCCACCACTGGGGCGGCGTCATCGTGCCCCCGGCTACACCGACCCCATCCAGTCCCAGTCAGGCAACTCCTACGGCACATCCCTCGTGGCCGGGCGACTGTCCGCCCGGTGAAGTGGCCCTGCAGGCGGCCCGCTACCAGGTCCGCCGCGTCGTCGACACTGCGGCCTCCCTCAAGGCCGGCCGCGCCGCCTGATCCAGCACGGCACAGCGTCGGGGCCGGCCGCGGCGCGAGCAGGGTTCAGCAGGTTCTGGCGAGGAGATGAAGCCCACGATGCCGAAGTCGGGGCGTGTCTCCGCGTGGCGAAGCCATCGGACGACGCCCATGGGGGCGTCGGTCACCACGGTCCTCAGTGGTGGGCGTGGCCGTCCCGTGTGGTCTGCTCTGAAGCAGGAGGAGTTGTTGAGGAAGGACGCCGTCAGGGAGCACAGGCGCTTGTAGGCATAGGCGTACTGGTCGGCAGCCGAGCCGAGCCGGCGGCGCGCCCTTTTTGAAAGCAGAGAGAGCAGAGAAAGCAGTTGTCCTCCCCGTGGTTTCCCTGAACGATTCGGGTGTGACCACGTTGTTCCTGACAGTCGGCCTACCAGGGGCCGGAAAGACCACCAGGGCTCGGCAACTGGCCAAGGAGCACAGTGCGCTGCGGCTGACGCCTGATGAGTGGATGATCCCGCTGTTCGGTGAGCCGGATGCGGACGGGAAGCGCGATGTCCTGGAAGGACGGCTGCTCTGGCTTGGACTGGAGGCGCTGAGGCTGGGAACCGACGTGGTCCTGGACTTCGGCTGCTGGTCTCGTGACGAGAGGTCCGCGATCCGCTGGTTGGCGGAGTCCGTGAGCGCGTCTTGTCACCTCGTGTACGTGCCGGTGGACCATGAGACCCAACTCGCTCGGATCGCCCATCGCCGATCGACCACTCCGGATCAGACCTTCCCGATGAGCGAGGCGGACCTCTTGCACTGGAGGACGCTGTTCGAGGAGCCCGACGCCAGGGAACTCGAGGGGCACGAGATGGGCGATCCGCCTCCTGGGTGGTCGGGTTGGCTCGAGTGGGCCGCCGATCGGTGGCCGTCTTTCGCGTGACCGTCCGGCCCACATCCGGTGCTGCCGGTCCGCTGACGTTGGTCGATTCCCCTCGGGCGGTGTGGCCCCTGGGATAAGATCGCGCCGGCTGTTGATTGTTGCGGTCGCCGTCATACCGAAGAGGGAGCCATGTGGCGAACGCTGGCCAGCGCGGTGGCCGGTTTGCTCGTACTGTTCGTCGGCAGTCTTGCCTTCAACGCGGCGTCTGGGCAGAGCCGCTGGCCGGGGCCGCTCGACTATGTGCGTGTCCACCCGTGGGTGGTGCTCCTCATCCTGATACCCCTGTCCCTGATCGGGGTGTGGCAGGTGCCGCGCCGCGACCGTGCGCAGGACCCGCTCGCGCCCGCGGCGTACCGACTGCCGCCGCGCAACACCAACTTCACCGGCCGCGACGCCACGTTGCGGGACTTGCGGCAGCGCCTCACCTCGGGGAACGACGTCACGATGCACGTCGTGCAGGGGCTCGGTGGCGTCGGCAAGACCCAACTCGCGGTCGAGTACGCCTACCGCTACTGGTCGAAGTACCGGTTCGTCGGGTTCATGAACGCCGAGGACCCCGATCTGGTGGCGTCGCAGTTCGTCTCGCTGGCCGGGGAGCTGGGGTTGACGGAGGTCAGCTCCGACCAGGTCATCCCACGGGTGTATGGCAAGCTGCTGGACCGCAGGCCCTGGCTGATCATCTTCGACAACGGTGAGAAACCGGGCCCCCTCACGCACGCGCTGCCGTCGGGCGGCCTGGCGGGCAACGGCCATGTCATCGTCACGACCAGGATGAGTGGCTGGTCGAGCACAGCCGGCGTCATCGACCTGGGTGTGTTCGACAGGCGGGAGTCGGTGGAGCTGCTGGTCCGGCGGGTGCCCGGCATGACCGCGACCGTGGCGGACCGCATCGCCGAGCAACTGGGGGACCTGCCGCTGGCGTTGGAGCAGGCGGCCGGGTACATGGGCTACAACCACACGGCGCCCGAGGATTACGTGGCTCTGCTGACGTCGCGTCTGGAGGACATGATCGCGCAGGGCGAGCTGACCGACCGGCCGGCGGTGGCGGTCGCGTCCCTGTGGCAGCTCAGTGTGGACAGGCTGGAGAGGGACCAGCCCCAGGCGGTGCGGCTGCTGGAGCTGTGTTCCCTGCTGGCGCCGGAGCCGATCCCGCTGGACCTGTTCACCGGCAGCCCCGACATTCTGAACGTAGGCGTGGCCGACCCACTGGTGTGGGACACGACGGTCGGCGCCCTGGCTGGTCTGGGTCTCGCGAGGCGCGAGAACGCGTCCCTGCTGCTGCACCGGCTGGTGCAGGCCGCCATCCGGGCCGCGATGCCGGACGAGGCGCACACGGAAGCTCGGGTCCAGCTGTGTCGTGCGCTGCTCGCCGCCGTGCCGCACGACATCCACGGTGACCCGGATGCGCGGCCGCGGTGGCAGGAGTTGCTTCCGCACGTCCTTGCGGTGACCAAGGACGATCCACCGGCCGAGTGCGCTGCCGAGACGGCGGTGCTGCTGAGGCTGGCGTCGGAGTTCCTCATCCAGATCGGGGATTGCTCGGTGGCGCTGCCCCTGTGTGAGCGTGCCCTCGCGATCGACGAGTCGCTCGAGGGCCGGGATGCGGAGGCCGGCTTCGACCTGATCACCCTGGCCCAGATCCACAAGGACCTCAACGCGCCGGAGACGGCACGCCCACTGGCGGAACGCGCGCTGCGGCTGCACGAGTCCTGCCTGCCGGCGGACAGTCCCGCCATCGCGACGGACCTGGCCACGCTTGCGCGGCTACTGTGCATTCTCGGTGAGCACAGGGCGGCGCAGCCACTGGCCGAGCGGGCGCTACAGATCGACGAGACGGCGTACGGGCCGGACGACCCGTTCGTGAGCTTCGATTTGATTGCACTGGCGAACGTCCACGTTGACCTCGGAGACTACGCCACAGCCGTGCCGCTGATCTCGCGGGCGCTGCAGATCCGCGAGGCCAGATACGCGCCGGACCACCTGTACATCGGGTACGTCCTGCTGTTCAAGGCCCGAGTCCTGCACAGGTTGAACGACCCGACGGCAGCGGACCTCGCGCGCCGGGGTGCACAGATCCTGCAGACCCGACTGGGCAAGACGCACCCCAAGACCGTGGATGCATTCGCTCTGGTCAACGGTCTGCGTTGACGACGTCGGCTCAGTAGCCGACGAGTTGGTCAGCAACGCTCGTCGGGCGCGGCTGGGTCTTGTCCCGTTGGCCAGCTGCGGATCCTGGACGAGGCTTTCGAGGAGTGGACGCCAGTCCACTGAGCGGTGGGGCCCGCACCCCTAATCACCGGGGAGGGATGCCGCCCTGGCCGGGGGAGCGGTCAGTCGCGGTCACTGGCAGCGGTGAGGCCACTGTGCGGGGCCGCACCGGCACGCTCCTTCGTCGGCAGCAGCGCCAGCACGGCGACGACCGCGCGGTGATCCGTGCCCGGCACGGTCCGTTCGCCGACGGAGAGGCCCGCCAGGCCGGAGCCGTGCAGCACGTGGTCGAGCTGGACCAGTGGCGGTATGAGCGTCATGCCGACAGGCCAGGTGCGGGCCCATCCGTGGCCGAGTTCGGCGTGGGTGTCGGTGAGGCCTGACGAGAGAAGCTTGCGCATGGGCGCGTGGTCGAGGGAGGCGTTGAAGTCGCCCAGGAAGACGGTGTCCGGGCCGCTGCGCCGTGCGACGGAGGTGAGGGCGGTCATGTCCTGTGTCCAGCGCTTCGCGTCCCCGAGCGGGTAGTAGGTGTGGACGGCCACCAGCCGTACGGTGCGTCCGCCGACTCTCACGTCGGCGGTGGTCTGTGGCCAGGCGGTGTCGGCGTGCAGCGTGCCGCCGTCGGTCAGCGGGATCCGCGAGTAGATCGAGGAGTCGTACTCGGGGTGGAGTTCGTGGTAGGGCAGCAGCGTACTCAGACCGGCCTTGGCGAGTGCGGCAACGCCGGCGGACGGCAGCTGTTGCACGGCCAGGACGTCGATCCGCTCGGCCTGGACGAGCCGCACCAGGGCCCGCGGATCAGCTCCGCCGAGGTCGGCGTTGAGGCTGGCCACGCGCAACTCCGCTGACTGGGCCGGGACATGCTGCTGGTCCGGTATGAATCGCGGCACCAGCAGCGCGACTTGAGTTGCCGTGAGTAGTACGGCGACAGTCACCGCCCATCGCGAGCGGAGAGCGGGAATGGCGAGCATGGCGCTCAGCACGAGCACGCTGAGTGCGGCCGCGTAGGGGAAGAGCACCATGGGCATGGCGAGCGGTGTTCCCGCGTCCAGCCCCGTCAGCCGTACGACGAGCAGAGCGAACGGTCCGGCGAGCACGACGCCACAGCCCAGCAGCCCGAACGTCCGGCCGCGTCGGCCGCGTCGGCCGCCACGGTCGTTGGGCCGATGCCGGTCGGCGGCACGTGGGGTGCCGACGGCACTGTCCGTCATCTGTCCTCCACTCGGAAGTGCACGCCCGGCGATCATCCGGGCTCCCGAGATGGGACGGCAGGTGATGTACGTACGGTTGCGGGTCTGGCGTACTCGGTCGACGCGATGTCGGCGAACTCTTGGATGTGGCTGAGCGCCCACCGGCGGCCCCGAAACGGCCCGGTCGGCGCCATCCACAGCTCGGAGTGCCGACGGGGTGCCGTCGTGCCACGCTGAGAGGGATCACGTTGCTCGGGAGTTCGGCCGACAGGATGGCCCTGCCCCCCCAAGGAGTCCGGCATGGCCAGAGACGCCGTTCGATCCAGTACGGCGCATGCCCATCCGCGCCCGTGGCGTGCGCCCACGTCGGGCACCACCGTCTTCGCAGCAGCACTGATGATCTTCGGCGGGGCGATGGCGATCTTCGAAGGAATCACGGCGATCGCCGAGGACGACCTGTTCATCGCGACGCGCAATTACGTGTTCGAGTTCAGTCTGGCGGGCTGGGGCTGGGTGCACCTCGTTCTGGGCGTCGTCATCGCCCTTGCGGGCGGCGCCGTGCTCAGCGGAGCGCTGTGGGCACGCTTCTTCGGTGTAGCGGTGGCAGGGCTCGGCGCGATCGCCAACTTCCTGTGGGTGCCGTATTACCCCCTATGGGCCCTGACGTTGGTCGCCGTGAACGTCTTCGTCGTCTGGGCTCTGTGCATGGGCATGCACAGAGAGGCCGGCGACGGACGAGAGGCCTGAGCAGGCGGGCCAAGCAACCGGGACGCACGCACGGCTCCTTTCCCTGACTGTTTCGGCCGGCGTCCCCGGGCGGTGCCGCGCTGGAACCGGTCGGGGCCCACGTGGAATCGGCGCGGCCGGGTTTGACCGATGGCTCCGTGCCTACCCTGGAAGTGTGGCTCGGTCCAATGACGAGGTCGCCGCGCTGTTCCAGGAGTATGCGGACCTGATCTCGATCACCGGCGGGGACGCGTTCAAGGCGCGTGTCTACGAGAAGGCTGCCCGCGCGATCGGCGGTCACCACGCCGATGTCGGGAAGCTCGATGTGAAGGGCCTGCAGCAGATCCCGGGAGTCGGCAGGTCGATCGCCGAGAAAGTCGTCGAGTACTTCCGCGACGGCAGTGTGTCCGCCGTCGAGGATCTGCGGGCGAAGATCCCCGCCGGGGTCCGGCAGCTGACGGCCATCCCCACGCTCGGTCCGAAGAAGGCTTTGGCGCTCCACGAGGAGCTGGGGATCTCCTCCGTCGAGGAACTGGCCGACGCCATCCATGCGGAGCGGCTGCGCGACCTGAAGGGCTTCGGCCCCAGGACGGAGGAGAAGATCCTCCACGGCATCGAGCTCCTGCAGTCCTCCGGGGACCGCGTCCTGCTCGACGTGGCCCTCGACCTCGCCGAGGAGACCGTCGCCGGTCTGTCCCGGGTGACCGGTTGCCTGCGGTGCGCATACGCCGGGTCGCTGCGCCGCTTCCGGGAGACGATCGGTGACATCGACGTCCTCGTCGCGGCGACGAAGTCAATGCCCGTCATGCGGGCGTTCACCGAGCTGCCGTACGTCACGGAGGTCATCGCCCACGGCGAGAAGAAGACGTCGGTCCGCACCGGCAAGGGGCTGGCGATCGACCTGCGCGTCGTGCCGCCCGACTCCTGGGGCGCCGCCCTGCTCTACTTCACCGGCTCCAAGGCCCACAACATCCGCATCCGTGAGATCGCCGTGCATCAGGGACTGAAGCTCTCCGAATACGGGCTGTTCGACGCCGAGAGCGGCGAGAAGATCGTCTCCGCGACGGAGGAGGACGTGTACGCCCGGCTCGGTCTGCCGTGGATCGAGCCCACGCTGCGCGAGGACCGCGGCGAGATCGAGGCCGGGCAGCGCGGTGAACTGCCCGGCCTGGTCACGGAGTCCGACATCCGGGGCGACCTGCACACCCACACCGACCTCACCGACGGCCTCGCCCCGCTGGAGGAGATGGTCCGCTCTGCGGCGGAGCGCGGCTACGACTACTACGCGATCACCGACCACGGGCCGGACCTGTACATGCAACGCATGACGGACGAGCGGATGCTGGCTCAGCGCGATCAGGTACGGCAGCTCGACCGCGCGTACGGCATGGGGGGCGGCATGCAGTTGCTGCACGGTGTGGAGCTGAACATCGCTCCCGACGGCGGCGTGGACTGGCCGGACGGCTTCCTGGCGGGCTTCGACCTGTGCGTGGCTTCGGTGCACTCGCACTTCAACCAGGACCGCGGCACGCTGACCCGGCGGATCGTCCGGGCCTGCGAGAACCCGTATGTCAACATCATCGGTCACCCCACCACCCGCATCCTCGGCAAGCGGCCCGGCATCGACGCCGACCTCGACGAGATCTTCGCCGCCTGCGCCCGCACCGGGACGGCCCTGGAAGTCAACGCCCATCCGGACCGGCTCGACCTGCGTGACGAGGACATCCTGCGGGCCCGGCGGCACGGCGTGAAGTTCGCGATCGACAGCGATGCCCACTCCACCCTCCACCTGGCCCATATGCGATACGGCGTGGGCACGGCACAGCGCGGCTGGCTCACCGAGGAGGACGTGATCAACGCCTGGCCGCACACTCGGCTGCGACGCTTCCTGGAGAAGGGCGGCCGACCAAAGCGGCACTCTGCGGCATGACCGGACCGGCACCGGACCGGCATCGGAACCGGCACTGGACCGGTATCCGGAGGACCGGCATTGCGGCCCCCGCCGGTCTACGCCGCCGGTGCGGGCTGCGCGGGCGTGCGACGCGCCGCCGAAGCAGGACCCGGCCGCGGGTCCGATGCGCGTCGTGATCCCGGTGCCGGACGACACCACCGATCACGCGGTCGAGCCCGGCTCCGAGTACCGCTGCTCGTGATCCGGTGCCGGCGCGGGAGAAGGCCCGCCGGTGCGAAGCGCGGCGGGTTCCTCGCGCCCACGCCGAGCAGGGTCAGCCGCAGCCCTCGGGTCATGGTCCGGTTTCCGCCGCCAGGGTGCCGTCGGTCTCCAGGGTGATGCGCACGCCACGGCTGATGCGGGCGAGGGTGGTGCGGAGCCAGGTGCGGTCCTCGGCGGGCGCGGACGCCAGCCGCATGCGGCTGGCGCGCAGGGGGACCATGCGCAGGCCGGCGAGCCGTCCCGTGCCCGCCGCCACCGTGGCGAGGTAGGCGATGCGGAGGTCGTCGCGGTACTCCTCGTAGCCGGAGATCCCTTCGTAGTCGTCGATGAAGTCGCCGCAGCCGTGCAGGATCAGCCGCTCCCGGTACACCTCGATGGAGCGGGGGTGGTGCGAGGAGTGTCCATGGACGATGTCGACGCCACCGTCCACCAGGGCGTGCGCGAAACGGACCTGGTCGCGGGGGACGAGGTAACCCCAGTTGGAACCCCAGTGCACGGACACCACCACGAGGTCGCCCGCACGCTTGGTCGCGGCCACCTGCCGGACCACCGCGTCGGCGGCGGAGGCCGACAGTTCGGGGACGTAGGCAACTCCGGAGCGGTCCGCGGTCGCCGCCCAGCCGGACGGGATGCCGCTGGAGCGCGCCCCGAGGGCGAAGACGAGAACGCGGCCACCCGAGGAGAGCGGGATCACCGCGGGCGCGTACGCCTCGTTGGCGTCCCGGCCCGCGCCCGCCGTCCGCAGACCCGCACGGTCCAGCGAGCCGAGCGTTTCGTCCAGGCCCGTGCGGCCGAAGTCCAGCACGTGGTTGTTGGCCAGGACGCAGACGTCCGGCCGGGCAACCATGAGGGCGGGCAGGTTGTCGGGGTGCATGCGGTAGTGGACCTCCTTGCCCGGCGCGAACGCGTCCGCGCAGGTGACGGCCGTCTCCAGATTCACGATCCGGACGTCCGGGTCGGTCTCCTCCAGCAGCCGCAGCGCCTCACCCCACGGCCAGGACGGATCGACCGGAGCCGGAATCGGGCCGCCGACCGCCTCCGCCATCCGGACGTAGGAACGGGCGTCCACGACGTAGCACTCCCGCAACACCGGATCACCGGGGTTCGGAAGAATCTGATCGACGCCGCGCCCGAGCATCACGTCCCCGCACAGGAACAGCGTCACCACGCCGTCGCCCACAACTCCACCCTAGGCGGCGCCTACCGCATCGGGCTGGGGAGCCGCCCTGAGACCTGAGGCGATCAGGTCCGGGACGGTTCCTTGTCAGCCGGAGACGCGTGCCTTCGCGGCGGAGATGACCTCCTGGCGCCGGCGATGGCGCTGTTCGTGCTCCAGTACCTGACGGGCCTGGTCGGTGGGAGCGTCCTGAAGGCTCGCGACGACATCGCCCGTGTTCATGGCGTCATAGCCGGTCCACGGCTCGGCCCCGCGCAGCTGTTCGATGGCGTCCAGGACTCTCCTGCGGCGCGCATGTGCGCGCTCGTAGCCCTCGATCACCGTCAGATCCAACTGGGACAGCGAGCGCAGCCGGCGCTGGATCTGCTCGGTGCTGAGCTGGCTGAACCCGGGAATCGGCAGGTCCTCCTCCCGCCTGACCGCCCCCAGGACCTCCTCGGCCATGGGGCCGGGCTCGGGCACACCGCGTACCGTCCCCGCGGAGTCACCACCTCTGGCGTATCGGACGCCGCTCCGAGCGACATGACGTGCCCGATCGACAGCGGTCCGCATGGTCCGGCCGGCCGCGTCGGCCACACCGCCCTGCTGATTCTCGGGTGGGCCGGAACCGTTGGCGGATGCCACGACGGCGCGTGCCTGTTCGGCGAGACTGTTCTCCAGCGCCTGCAGCAGTTCCTCGTCCTGGCGGCGCAGTGAGCCGAGCAACTCGGCGGTCCCCTCGTCGTCCACCTGTTCGGCGAGGACCTCTCCGGCCCGGCAGGCGGCCAGTGCCCGCGCCGCAGCCGCGTACTCGTCCTCCGCGTTCCTCAGCAGCTGCCGCGCATCGGCCGGGCCGCCGCCGGGCAGCACGCGCCGCACGATCCCCGTCCCGATTGTCAGCGGCAGCATGACCGTGCGCATCGCACCATGCGAGACGAACCGCGTCACGTCGGCTGCGTTGCCGAGAATCCCCCGGGGCCGCAGATCGTGTACCCGATGCTGGATGCGCTGGAGACCGACCTGCACCTGCGCCGCCTGGCCTTCGAGCATCTGCCGGTACGGACCCGGCGGCGTGACTGCCGCATCCGCCCGGAGCCGGTCGAGGACCGCGGTGTGAGCCTGGCGTGCGTCCTCCAGTACCGGTTCCAGTTCCTCCGCCACAACTGCCATGCGGGCTCCTGAGTGAACGATGGGGCGGCGGTCCGCCGCGCAGGGGAAGTGGCCGCCCTCAGCAGCCTCCGTGGCCGGGCAACCGGGACCCATCCTGCAAGACCCACGCCAAGATCGCCCGGCGAGACCTGCCAGGTGGGTCTGCCGCCGGCGATCCGAGGGCGAGCGACCGGCCCGGCCGTCCCGGTCCACATCGCATCGCGTCGGGGTTGCAGGGCCTTGCTCGCGTCCGCCGGCACCGCAGGACCAAGCAGCAGCGGCATCCGGCCCCCCTCGTCATGCCGGGCCGATGGAACGCGACGGCGAATGCCCCCCCAGGACGCGGTGCGGAGCTGGTCACGACTCGCTCACGGCAGCTGCACGGTGGTGTGTCCGCCCATGCACCAAAGCGTCCTCGGCGGCGGCCGCCCTGATGTCGGCCGGGCCGGCCACTGCGGGCACGCCCGGCTACTCGGCAGCCCGCCGCGGGAGCGGCCGCTTGGGTGGCCGTCCGGTTCGCCGGCCGGAGCCCTTCTTTTCGGGCCCCGGCCGCGTGCTGGTGGGCACGCACGATCGTGGAGTCCACCGGCCCGAAGCGGTACGGCAACTGACGGGGCGTTTACAACCGGCTGAGGATGTGGACGATCGACGGCACCTGGGAACGGGTATCCGGCGTGCTGATGGCCCAGGCCGATGTCGACGAGGACCTGGCCTGTGCTGAATCCGCGCTCACTTCGCCTCAGTCGACGACACACCCGGACCTACGACCGACTGCCCCAAAGAAACTGCCCAGGCACAAATCAGGGGTTCCAGTAGACCGAGGTGAACGCACGGTCGAAGCGCCGCGTGGCCAGGTCCTCGCGTTGGATCACCCAGTGGACGGTGGCGCTCTCCCAGCCTTGCACGTCCATGCCGGCATGCCAGTCGGCCAGGAGCACCCAGTCCGAGACGTCGTCCGAAACCGGTCCGTCCCACCGGCCCGTTTCCGCCGCTCTCGCGGCCGTGGACACGGCAACGGCGACCGGGTCGCAGTAGATGGCCTCCTCATCGGCGTATCCCCCGATCTGCAGCGGCCCCTCGGGTGCGATGTCGTCATGGGTGCTCTCCCAGACCTCGACGAGTTCCTCGGAGCGGGGATGCCCGGGAAGCGGCCCGCTCCCCGCTCTCTCGGGGAGTTCGACCGCCTCGTGGCAGGGCAGCGACACATTGGTCGTCGCCCGCAGCGGACCCTGCGGGAACGCCTTGAACATCGCCTCGTAATCCTGGAATCCGGAGGAGTTCCAAGCGTGCCTGTCCCGTTCCGTCACGGCAGTGCCGACCGGGACGTACACCACACTGCCCATGGGTTCGCCATAGTCGGCGGTCTCGGGGAAGGCGAAGAGCAGCAGGTGGCCGTCGGGGGGCAGGGGCAGGTCCGTCGCATCGGCGGGCAGGGCCGCGAGGTCGATGGAGGCGACGAAGGGGTGGGCGGGGTCCGGGGTATCGGCCGGAAGCAGGAGCGGACCGCCGAATTGGCCCACGACCGGCCCGTCCCCGTCCTGCGTCAGCGTCGCGCAGGGACGGGCGGTGGCCAACCACCGCTCTACGTCCTCGGCTGGTATGCCCCGCGCGATCGCCTCGTCACGGAAGGGACCTAACCGGTTCCACATCTCAGGAGTCATGGGCAAACCGTAGAGGCAGGGACTGACACAGCGGCGTCGAAGCCGTCGGCGGACCACGGAGGAGCTGTCCGGTCCCTTGCCGGTGAAACCGGCACGGCAACGGGACCGCCACCCACAGCTGCCGAACGGCAGGGCCTAGTTCGGTGGTCGTTCGCCACACCACTCACTACGACAAGACCGCCGGCCCCCAGGTCACTACGACAAGACCGCCGGCCCCCAGGCAGCCGCCCCCCTCGCATCGCTCCTGTTACCAGGCGTGACACCGGCTCGGCTACGGGGTGTGGACGGCATGGGCGGTGTCGAAGTGGCGGCCCGAATCGCGGAAGTAGCCGTGGAAGAGGCGTGTGCTCTTCATCCGCCGACCGGCCCGGGCCGGGAAATCGGCCCCGTATCACCATGGCGACCTCCGACGGGCGCTGACCGACGCCGCTCTGGACCTGATCGGCGAGCGGGGCGAAGGGCTTCACTCTGACAGAAGTCGCGCGGCGTGCCGTGGTGAGCACGGCCGCGCCCTACCGCCACTTCGCCGACAAGTCCGACCTGGTGGCGACGGTGGCCGAGCTCGGCTTCCAGCGTCTGCGGGACGCCCTCCTGGCCGCGCCGGGCGGCCGAGACGGCGCCGCGACCACGTCGTCGAGTTTGGGCGTGCCCACCTGCGCTGGGCGCTCGACCACCTCGACTTCTACCGCGTCATGTTCGGCGCGAAGGTCGAGCGGGCCGGCCATCCTGGCCTCGGCCGCGCTGCCGAGGCCGCTTTCCCCGTCCTGCTCGAGGCGGTCGACGCCGCCCGGTCCGACGGGGCGCTGCGGACCAAGAACGCTCGCGCACTCGCCGGCTCGCTCTGGGCGGTCGTGCACGGAGCCGCATCCCTCGACATCGGCGGCGTTGCACGCCCACGTCGACGTCACCTCCGAGGACCTCGTGGTGGAGACGATCACCGCACTCACCGCTCGCTGACGAAACGTCGCTCGTGCGACAGGGGCAGGGTCGTGCCCGGCTGGTGTACTGCTCGAGCCATTCGGCCGAACCCGGCTTGCATGCAAGGATGTTGCCCGTGACCAGATCGTCTTCGTCGCCCGCCGCCGACGGCACGCCTCACCACCACGGCCTGGGTCCCCGGGCCGCTGCCGTGCTTGTGTTCGGGTCCTCGGCCGCAGTCCTGGTGGTCGAGATCGTCGCTCTGCGGCTGCTGGCTCCCTACCTCGGCCTCACCCTCGAGACCAGCACCATGGTGATCGGCATCGCCCTCACCGCGATCGCAGTCGGCTCCTGGCTGGGTGGGCGCCTCGCCGACCAGGTCAATCCACGCAGGCTCATAGGCCCCTCGCTCGGCGTGTCAGGAGCGGTCGTGGCGCTCACCCCTGCTGTGCTGCGCACCACCGGGGAGTGGGCACCACCGATTCTCTTGTTCATCGCGTCGCTGACCATCCTCGTGCCGGGCGCGCTGCTCTCCGCGGTGACGCCGATCGTGACCAAGCTGCGTCTGACCAGCCTCGCCGAGACCGGAACGGTTGTCGGCCGACTGTCCGGCGTCGGCACGGTCGGCGCCATCGTCGGTACCGTCCTCACCGGCTTCGTCCTCGTATCGCGGTTGCCGGTCAGCGGCATCCTGATCGGCCTCGGAACACTGCTGGTGGTCGGCGCGGCGCTGGTTGAGTGGCGAACGCGCGGATGGAGCGGCACCCCTGCCCTGACACTCGTGGTCGTGGCCGGCAGCCTCGCCACCACCGTCGCGCCCGGCGGCTGCGACGCGGAGACCAGGTACCACTGCGCACGGGTCGTCGCAGACCCAGACCGGGACAGCGGCCGGACACTCGTGCTGGACGGCGTGCGGCACTCCTACGTCGACATCGACGACCCGACCTTCCTGAGGTTCGAGTACGTGCGCGCCATCGCGTCGGTGGTCGATGCCGCCTTTCCCGAAGGCGAGCCACTTGCCGCCCATCACCTGGGCGGCGGCGGGCTCACCTTTCCCCGCTACCTCGCCGCCACGCGGCCCGGGACGCGCAGCCTGGTATCCGAGATCGACAGCGGGGTCGTGCGCATCGACCGCGACCAACTCGGTCTGAGATCACAAGCCGGTATCGACGTACGCGCCGAGGACGGCAGGCTCGGCCTGCGGCGACTGGACGCCGGCAGCCGTGACCTCGTCGTCGGTGACGCCTTCGGGGGCGTCAGCGTGCCGTGGCACCTCACTACGGTGGAGGCGCTGACAGACGTACGGCGGGTGCTCAACGAGGGCGGCCTGTACGTTGCCAACCTCATCGATCACGGTGGTCTCGCCTTCGCACGTGCCGAAGTAGCCACCCTCAGCGAGACCTTCGAGCACGTCGCCCTCGTCGGCGCTCCCGCAGACATCGGCCTCGACCCGACCGCCAGCTCCGAGGGCGGCAATCTGGTGGTCGTCGCCTCCGACCGACCAGTCGACCTACGCGCGACCCAGGAGGCGCTGGACGCCCGGCAGATCGGCTGGAAGATCACTGGCGGCGACGACCTCACCTCCTGGATCGGCGATGCCCAACCGCTCACCGACGACTACGCACCCGTCGACCAGCTCCTCCAGCCCTACCGTCCACGGAGCAGCCAGTGACAGGACACAAGCCGGGTGTGAGACAGGGCCTGGAGGTCAGCGCGGTCGCAGGACCTCGCGTGCGCTGAGGGCCACGTGGAGTTCGGTGCGCTGTGTTCACCGGACTCCAGGTCGCGGCCGAGCAGTTGCTCGATGGTCTGCGGGCGTGGGTAGAGGGCCTGTCGGGACACCTCGCTGCGCCGTGCGGCGGCCGCTTTGCTGCCGGCGGCGTGGACCCGGGCAGCCGCCTGATGGACACGGAGATCTTCGGACCGGTGGCGGCGATCCTCACCTTCGGCGACGAGGAGGAGGTCGTACGCCGGGCCAACGACAACCAGTGGGGACTCGTCGGCTATCTGTACACCGAGAGCCTCGACCGGTCCCTGCGGGTCAGCGAGCGGCTGGAGGTCGGCATGGTCGGCCTGCCTCTTTTCCAATCCGGCGGCCCCGTTCGGCGGCGTCAAGCAGTGTGAAGGCGACGTCGTCCGGCACCTCGGCGAGCTGCCTGATGAAGGCCGGTTTGACTGACCCCTCCGGCAGCACCTTGGGCTGGTCGTCGTCGCGGCGGCGGGCCAGGAGCCGGCTGGTGATGATGTACGGCATCGCGTAGGGAACGACGGTGGAGATCTCCAGGACCCGGGCCGGTCAGGGCGTGCTGCTGGGAATCACACAGTTCTTCGGCTGTTCCCGGCCGGTGGGCCAGCCCAGGCCGACGAACCTCAGCTCGCCGGCGCCCGCCAGGCCCGGGTCCAGGTCGACGACCGCGACCGGCTTGTCGTATGCGTTTCCGCCGCTGGTCAGGCAGATCAGGCCGCTCGTGCCCTGCACGCGGTGCCGGGACTGGAGCAGCGACCACTGTCCCCCGACGTCCTCAAGGCCGGGCACCGCCTCGGGACCGCCGCTCTGCGTCTGGTGCAGTGCCTTGCCGATGGTGACGAGGCCGTCGTACACGAGCATCGTCCGGGAGTCCTCCAGGTCCGGGGCGGTGCCGAGGCTCGTTCCCTCGCTGCGCGTGGTCTCGATCCGTTTCTTCAGGGTGTCCAGGGCGGTCTTGGGCTCGGTGAGGTACTGGGGGAGTTCCTCGGCGGTGGGCTTGCGGTCGTGGTCCGCGTCCCACTGCTTGTTCCAGCGGGCCAGTTCGGTGTTCCAGGCGTCCGGGTGCGCGGGGGCGGCGTACTGCACCGTCACCTTCGCCGTGCCGTCCTCGCCGCGCAGCTGCGCCCAGTCCTTCTCCGTCATGTCCTGCCGCAGCGAGGCGGCGTCGGAACCGCTGACGATGGTGTAGTGCCGGTCCTTGCAGCCCACCTGGGCGAGCTTGAGCGCGAAGATCCGCAGGTGCAGGGTGCGTCCCGCGAAGTAGACGATGTCGGCCCGGGAGTCGCAGATGTTGTTGGCCAGCTGGGTGAACTGGTTGCCGGTGGAGCCGGCCTCGTCGATCGCGGGGGACTCGAAGGGCATCGGGGCGGGACCGGCCGGGCCCTTCTCCTCGATCCCGCTGAACGCTTTCGCCAGCGACTCGTTGTAGCTGTCGGGGCGCTTGTCGTAGACCAGCACCGTCTTGAGGTTCTCCCGGCCCCGTTCGCCGTTGAAGTTGGCCAGGGCCTGGGCCGCGTCGTGGTTGGTGGGGATGATCCGGGCCAGGCCGGGGAACCGCTGTTGTGCCATCCCGTCCGCTGTGTCCTCGTTGGCGATCCGGTCCCCGCTGATCCGGGAGGCGAGCACCGGGATCTTGTGCTCCGTCAGTCGCTTGACGGCTGCTTCTGTCGTGTCGAGGCTGAGGTTGAACCCTGTGACGGCGCGCAGCCGGTCGTCCGGCGAGTCGGCCATCCGCAGCAGGGTGTCCACGACCTTGTCCTGTTGCTCGTAGTTCCGCCCGGGGTTGGCCAGCACCAGACGGATCTTCGGCGGTTCTCCCTCGCCCTCGTTGGCCTGTCGCTGCCCCAGGTACGCACCCTGGAGGTCGCTGCGCATCTGCCGGCGCAGCGCCGCCTTGTCCGACTGGAGCGGCAGCATCATCGCCACCGTGACGTGGGGCTGGTCGTCGATCCGCTCGTTCTCGCGTGCGATGGCCCGGGCCACGTCGGCGATCTCGGGGGTTCCGAAGTCGTAGCCCTCACCGTTGAGGCCGATGCACTCGCCGCCGGTCCGCTCGACGCCGTCGGCGCAGGTGTCCTCCTGCTGGGAGATTCTGCAACCGGTGAAGACGGCCGCCCCGATCAGTCCCAGACCCAGCAGCGTGATGAGGAACTTCTTCCATCTGGGCATCCCCGTTACCTCCGTCGCCCGAGCCGTCGGGTACAGGTGCAGTGCAGCAACGGCTGCTCGTTCGCCGCCAGGGCTTTCCACTCCGTGGCGGTCCTGTCGAGTTGTCCGGCGCCGTCGAAGTCCATGGCCACGAGACGCTCCAGCAACGTGGACAGGGTCTCGGCCGTCTTGCCGGTCGATCTGGTCCGCTCCTCGCACAGCCACACCGCGTGCAGCAGCTGGTCGACGGTGCGGCGCAGCGCGGGTCCGTCCACGGGCACCAGCCCCTGGGCGCGTGCCCGCCGGGTGTCCGCTCCGCCCGGATACGGTGCCTGGGCGATCTCCAGCAGCTCCGCGGACCACTCCTGGGGGCGGCCGAGCAGCGTGGCGGTCAGATGGCGGACCACGTCGTCCACGCCGCCGGAGACCAGGTGGTGGTTCATCCGGTGCGCCGTGACCGAGCGGAACGCCGCGCCGTGCGGCGCCTCCTCGTCGGCCGCGCGGCTCGTGTAGTGGTCCCGCAGCAGGTGGTGGTCGGCGTACCAGGCGGCGCCGTCGGGGCGCAGGCCGTACAGCCGGTGCACCAGCAGCTGGCGCAGCCCGAAGTCCCCGATGAAGTGCCGTTCGCAGCCGGGCCACCCGGTGTCGGTGAGCAGTTGGGAGACCTGATGTGCCGTCAAATGGTGAGTGCGGCCCGCCTGATGGTGGCGGAGCAGGACGCCGGCGCACTCCTCGTCGTGCGCCACCGACAGATGGGTGAGCAGATCGAGCCACTGGTCGTGGTGCACATCCGGCAGCCGCACCGGCAACTGATCCAGGACCAGATCCTGAAGCAGTACGTCCGCCACCGGCCGCTCGGGGTCGCCGCCGGGCAGACGCAGCGGGGCGTCCAGGAGGTCCCGGTCGTTGGCGTCCGCCGGCATGCGGAAGGCGGCGGCAGCGGCGGCCAGCCGGATCACCATGTGCGGCCGTCCGCCGCTCAGCCGGGCCACGGCGGCATCGATACGGCGGCGGTTCGCGCCGCCCTCCGGCTCCCCGCGCTGCTGTCTTCGCTGGGTCTCCTCGCGGAGCTGGTCGCCGGTGAGAAGGGGCATGCGCAGCAGCAGCACCCCGTCGGCCGGCGGTGCCCCGTCCGCTCCTGAGCCCGTGCGCCGGGACCAGGCGGGAGGGCCGCCGTCGGCGGGTCGGAACTCCGCCGGGGGAGCCTGGGCCGGCAGCCCACCGTGCAGGAAGGCGCCGCCGTCCGCCCGGCGCGCCGTGCCCACGATCACCACACGGTCGCGCTGTCCGCCCCTGCGGTCGTCGAGTACGGCGCTCAGCAGCCGCTCGCCCAGGGGCGACTCGGCGTGGTCCAGCAGCAGCCCCGGGCGGCCGACCCGGAACAGCCAGCCCGCCGTCCCGGCGTATGCCGCTTCGAGGTCCTCGCGCAGCGCCCGGAAGAGGAAGCTCTCCGCCAGCTCCCGGCCCTCGTCGCCGGCCAGGAAGTCGGCGGCGAGATTGCGCAGCCCGTGCCTGGGCTGATCGGCCGCGCCGGGATACGCGCCGTACAGCCGCTCCAGTTCCGCCTTGCCCCGGGGGGCCAGGCGCGCGAAGAGGGCGTCCAGGAGTGCGTTGCTCACGGCCGCCGAGTACGGGTCGAGCGTCTGCCCGAACAGGGTCGACAGCAGGTTGCGGACGGCTCCATGGAGCACGCCCCGCCAGAAGTCACCCGCCCCCAGGCCGCGGAGGCGCGGTTTCTGGGACAGATGCTCGTACCGTTCGACCTCCGTGGCGACCGCCTCGGGGGCGCCCTCACCGGCCCCCGTGGCGATCATCGCGAGGCCCGTGAAGAAGCGCGGGAAGGCGAACGAGCCGCCCGTCCCCTGCCAGGTGTACAGCCGCTGGGCGACCTCGAACAGGGCCTCGGTCGCATCCGAGCGGGCGTCCGGCTCCGGCCCGGCCCGGTCCGCGTACACCGGGGAGGCGCAGTCCAGATGGATCACCGGCACCTTGGCGGCGAAACCGTCCCGCACCGCACGCAGCAGCCGTCCCTTGCCCATGCCCGGGCCGCCGGTGAGCAGCACCACGGGAAGGTCGGGACCGTACAGCGGCTTCCGGTCGCCACCCGACGGCGACCGTGCGAACAGGTGCGCGAAGAAGCCGTCCTCGTCGAGGAGTTTCTCGAACCCCAGGTCTTCACCCACGGACCCCCCATGGAAGAACTTTCCCGCCCGTGAGCGGATGACTGGTGACCAATGCGCCAGAAAACAATCAGTGGAACACGAGTCCTCCTACCGGACAACGGTGCTGACGTGGAAAGGGAGTTGAGGAGTGGTGAATGCCGGGCCGCAGTCGTCCGTGGGTATGTCGCGGTGACAGGCGGGGATTTGACGTCTCGGCCCCGCCGCTGCGATCGCCTGTCATGGACTTCACCTCCCTGGCCTTTGACTGCCCCTTGATCGTGGCGGAGTGCCAGGTCAACGGGCTGTCACCATCAGGCTCGGCTCGCGGCTCGGCAGCGGAGGCGGGCTGTATGAGCTGGGCTGAAGCACAGGTGTCCTCTTCGCCGACCGGCTGCCGGCCACACGGTGAATCTGCGCCATGGCACTGCTCATGACGTGCTGGCCCAGCTCCTGACCTGCACCGCAGCTTCGCCGTCGCGCACGTTCAGCCCGGAGCGGCACGGCTGCTACTGCGAGGAACACGAACGGATCGTCGCCGTCGTCCGTGAACGCTCCCCTGAGGCCGCCCGTGATGCCATGCGCGAGCATCTCCAGCGTGCCCCGGCGCCGAGACGGACGACGATCCGCTCACTCGTCGGCGCGCTGGTCGAAGAGCAGGCCTACGAAGTCGGTGACGGGTCCGACGATGTCGAGGTCCTGGTCGAGTACTCACTGCAGTTGGAGCCCGTTGAGCACGGCATGGAAGAGGACCGCCGCGCTCTCGGGACTGATGCCTTCGCGCAGCCTGCTGCGCTCTGCCTTGTCGTGGAAACCCTCGGCGAACTGGGTGCGCCCGCGTTCATAGCGTTCGACGAAGTAGATGTGGGCCGGATGATCCGGCCGTGAGGCCGCGGCGGCGAGCTCGATCCACAGGCGCATCAGCTCTGGTGCCTTCTGGTGGTGGCGAAGGAGCTCGCCGAGGTAGGGGGTGAGCCGCCCTCTCGCCACCCTCCATCTCCCCTTCGCCTGCGCAGCGGCACCCACGGGACCTGGGTCCCCGAGCACCTCGTCCAGGCCGGCTGACATCCAGGAGGCGCCACCACGAGCTGGTTGAACGAACCCACATCCTGGACCTGCTGGACCTGCTGGACCTGCTGGACCTGCTGAAGAACGCCGACTTCCTGACCGGCTTCACCGAGGAGTTCTCCTCGGTGGCTGCGTGCGAGCGGATCGACCGTGGCGTCCGCCAGCGCCGACTGCTGCCGGCCCTCTCGCGCTGCGGCACGTGCGTCGGTACTTCATGACCGTCGACAGCCTCCGCGCCGCCGTGACGAGACTGGTTGACGCCAGCCTCGCCGCCCGGGACACCGCGCGGTGCGGACGGGGCACCGCGTGCGCGTCGGACTCGAAGAAGTTCGGGTCCTGGTCCTTGAACTTTATGATCGGCGAGCACCTCGCGCCCCTGGAGGGCGACCTGCTTGCAGCCTGGCTGACGAGACTTGTCCAGGGGCGGCGAGCGCGCGGTCAGAACCAGTGCAGGCAAGTACAGCCTGGAGCCCGAGCCCGAGCCCGAGCCCGAGCCCGAGCCCGAGCCCGAGCCCGAGACCGCGTCGGCGGTCGCCGACCCGTCGTGGACGCGGACAGCGGACAAGCGGCGTGTGATCAGAACATTGCCTGGATGATCCCCACGGTGCGCTCCAGGTGTGGCTCGGAGCGGTCGGGGCGGTGGGCAACGGCCAGCTCCACGCGTGCGTCGGCCCCGGCCAGCGGTAGGTAGACGACGCCGTCGAGCGCCAACGCGGTCACGGGCTCGGGCACGACTGCGACGCCGAGGCCGCCGGCCACGAGCGTGACCAGCGTCGAGGTCTCGCCGACCTCGTGGCGGATGTGCGGCTCGACGCCGGCGTCGAGCAGAAGGCCCAGCACGACGTCGTACATCACCGACCGGCGGTCGGCGGAGTGCACGATCAGGTCGGCACCGGCGAGGTCCGCGATACGTAGCCGTTTCCGGCGGGCCAGGGGGTGGTCGACCGGTACGGCGACGACGAGCCGGTCCCGGCGCAGGGTGTGCACGGTGAGGGAGAGGTCGGCGGCCGGAGGGCGCAGCAGCGCGATGTCGATCGCGCCGGTGCGCAGCGCCTCGACCTGGTCGGGCGCGAGCATCTCGCCGCGGAAGGAGAAGTCGACGCCGGGAAGCTCCTCCGTGAGCCGCCGCGAGAGCGCGGGCAGGAGGCTGTACGTCGCCGAGCCCACGCACCCGATGGCGAGGTGGCCCACCGAGCCGGCGGCGACGAGCCGTGCGTGCTGGGCGGCCTCGTCGACGTCGGCGAGGATCGCGCGCGCCCGCTCGAGGTAGGCCCGGCCGGCCTCGGTGAGGTCGACTCGGCGTGTGGTGCGGTGGAGCAGTTCGACGCCGAGTTCGGCCTCGAGCTGGCGGATCTGCGTGGAGAGCGGCGGCTGGGCCATGTTGAGCCGCTCGGCGGCGCGACCGAAGTGGCGCTCCTCGGCCACCGCCACGAAGTACCGCAGGTGACGCAGATCCATATGTCGTCCGTATCAATTGGCTCGGATATGCGTACTTCAGAATATCGTGGCCCGGGACTAGCGTCGCTGCCATGAGTGCTTTCATCTACGCCGCGACGCGGACCCCGTTCGGCCGCTTCAACGGCGCACTGGCCGGCGTCCGCCCCGACGACCTCGCCGCCGCCGCGATCACCTCGACGCTCGCCAAGGTGCCGGGCCTCGACCACGCCGCGGTCGACGACGTGGTGTGGGGCAACGCCAACGGCGCCGGCGAGGAGAACCGCTACGTCGGCCGCATGGCGGCGCTGCTCGCCGGGCTTCCCGTGAGCGTGCCCGGCACCACGGTCAACCGGCTGTGCGGCTCGAGCCTCGACGCGGCGATGACGGCCAGTCGCACGATCGAGTCCGGCGACGCCGAGGTGGTGCTGACCGGCGGCGTGGAGTCGATGACGCGTGCGCCGTGGGTGCTGCCCAAGTCGGCGAAGCCGTTCCCGGCCGGCGATGTCACCGCGGTCTCGACCACGCTCGGCTGGCGGCTGGTCAACCCGCGGATGCCGAAAGACTGGACGGTCAGCCTCGGCGAGGCCAACGAGCAGCTCCAGGAGCGCTTCGGGATCTCCCGCGAGCGGCAGGACGAGTTCGCCGCCCGGTCCCACCAACTCGCCCACGCAGCGTGGGAGTCGGGCTTCTACGACGACATGGTGGTGCCGGTCGAAGGCGTCGACCTGACCCGGGACGAGGGCATCCGAGCCGGATCCACGCCGGAGGTCCTGGCCGGGCTCAAGCCGGTCTTCCGTACGGCGGAGCAGGGCGGCACCATCACGGCGGGCAACGCCAGCCCGCTCAACGACGGTGCCTCCGCGGTGCTGTTGGGCAGCGAGAAGGCTGCCGCCGTGATCGGGGCCGACCCGATCGCCCGTATCGCCGGCCGCGGTGTGATGGCGCTGGAGCCGCAGGCCTTCGGCTACGCCCCGGTCGAGGCCGCGAACCGTGCGCTGGCCCGAGCCGGGATCGGCTGGGGCCAGGTGGGCGCGGTCGAGCTCAACGAGGCCTTCGCCGTGCAGTCGCTCGCCTGCCTCGACGCGTGGAAGGTCGATCCCGCCATCGTCAACCAGAAGGGCGGCGCCATCGCGATCGGGCATCCGCTGGGCGCCTCGGGCGGTCGCGTCCTCGCCACGCTGGCCAAGGTGCTGCGCGAGACGAAGCAGCGTTACGGCGTCGCCGCGATCTGCATCGGGGTCGGTCAGGGGCTGGCCGTCGTACTCGAGAACTGCGACGTCACGGAGTCGGCCCAGTGAGCCGGGCGGAGGTCGTCGAGAGCGCGGACGCGGCGGTCGCCGGTATCGAGGACGGGTCCACGATCCTCGTCGGCGGCTTCGGCCTGGCCGGCATGCCGTTCGATCTGATCGACGCGCTCATCCGGCAGGGTGCGAAGGACCTCACGATCGTGTCCAACAACGCCGGCAACGGTGAGGTCGGGCTGGCCGCGCTGCTGGCCGCCGGCCGGGTGCGCAAGGTGCTCTGCTCCTTTCCGCGCCAGGCCGACTCCTGGGTCTTCGACGGCCTCTATCGCGAGGGGAAGATCGAGCTGGAGGTGGTGCCGCAGGGCAACCTCGCCGAGCGGATGCGCGCGGCCGGTGCCGGCATCGGCGCGTTCTACTGCCCGACCGCGGTCGGCACGCCGCTGGCCGAAGGCAAGGAGGAGCGTGAGATCGACGGCCGCAAGTACCTGCTGGAGTACCCCATCAAGGGCGACTACGCGCTGATCGGCGCGCACATCGCGGACGCGATGGGCAACCTCGTCTACCGGAAGACTGCCCGCAACTTCGGACCGGTCATGGCCACGGCCGCGACGACGACCATCGTCCAGGTCGACCAGGTCGTCGAGCCCGGGAAACTCGACCCCGAGGCCGTCGTCACCCCGTCCATCTACGTCGACCGGGTCGTTCAGGTGGCGGCCCGTCACTACACCGTGCAGGGGGCCCGATGACCACCACGTCAACCACCACGTCGAGCGGCCAGGCGTACGCCGGGGCGCCGAGGAGCGCCGAACACCGGCTCTCGATGGACGAACTGGCCGCCGTCATCGCACGAGACATCCCGGCCGGCGCCTTCGTCAACCTCGGTATCGGGCAGCCCACCAAGATCGCCGACCATCTGCCGGCCGGCTCCGGGGTGGTGCTGCACACCGAGAACGGCATGCTCAACATGGGCCCCAAGGCCGAGGGCGACGCGGTCGACCCCGACCTGACCAACGCCGGCAAGGTCCCGGTGACCGAGCTGCCGGGAGCGGCGTACTTCCACCACGCCGACTCCTTCGCCATGATGCGCGGCGGGCACCTCGATGTCTGCGTCCTCGGGGCCTACCAGGTCGCCTTCGACGGCGACCTCGCCAACTGGACCACCGGCAAGCCCGACGACATCCCTGCCGTCGGCGGTGCCATGGACCTCGCGATCGGCGCCAAGGACGTCTACGTGATGATGACGCTCTTCACCCGCACCGGTGAGCCGAAGCTCGTGCCGCAGTGCACCTACCCGCTCACCGGCGTCGGCTGCGTCAGCCGCGTCTACACGGACCACGGCGTCTTCGACGTCGGTCCCGACGGGGTACGGATCCGGGAGACGTACGGCGTCGGTGCCCATGAGCTGGCGGAGCGACTCGGCATCACGCTGTCCTAGGCCGGCCGGCCGAGGTTCACCGTTCGTAGGCGCAGACAAGGGCGTGCTGCGCCCGTGTCCGCGGCACGGGTGCCGACTCGGCGCGACGGACACGGCCGCTGACCGGTGTGCCGCCCGAGGACGGGATCTTGGCCGTGACGTTCGTGGTCGCCGTTGGACGGCCGTCGTGCCTGGCTGGGCCGCGGTGTCGACGGGCGCGGCCTCGGAGGGAACCGGGCTCGACACCTGCTCGTCGCTGCGGCCGCGGAGGCCGAGTGCCGCGAGGGCGGCGCCGACGAGGGCGAGGATGCCGGTGAGGAGGACGGCGGTATGGACGCCGTTCATGAGGGCGGTTTGGCTGCCCTCGGTCACGGCGCCCTGAGATGTGCGGGCATCGTAACGACCGACCTGTGTCAACCAAACGACCGCGCGGTGTATTGAAGTGGTTGGTGGTGAGGATGGAGATCAGATGGTCGAGACAGCCGCAGTCCTGCGGACGGTCGCGCACAAGTCCGGGCGGCCCGTACCCGTGCGGGCCTGTCCCTGGAGGAACTCAGCCGGCGCTCCCAGGTCAGCAAGGGAGCCCTGGTGGCACTGGAGAAAGCCCAGGGCAACCCCAACCTGGCCACCCTGGTCCGGCTGGCCGACACCCTCGGCATCTCGGTGTCCGACCTGATGCAGGGACCGCCCGAAGGCGGGGTCCGCGTCGTGGCCGCCGACACCGGGGCACCACTGTGGACCGGGGAGCGGGGCAGCGAGGCCCGGCTCATGCTGACGACCTCAGTCCCGGCGCCTGTCGAGGTCTGGCGCTGGCAACTGGAACCGGACGAGGAATACCCCAGCCACCCCACCGGCCGGCGTCGTGGAAACCGCCAGCGTCACCTCCGGCCGGCGCCGTGGAAACCGCCAGCGTCACCTCCGGCCGGAGGACCCTGATCGTCGACGGCACCGAACACACCGTGGAGGCCGGACAGACCGCCACGTTCGACGGCGACACCCCTCACACCTACCGCGGCTCCGGCACCGAAACCTGCAGCCTGATCATGACGGTCCACCTGCCGCCCGGCCCCGCTTCCACGACCTGAGCCGCGAGGCGCGAGCGGAAGCTCCGGCGGTGCCGTCGGCTCGGTGGCAGGAGACTGCTGTGGCTGCGGGAGGCCGCCCGGCAGTGGCTAGGGGCAGCGGTGTGGGCCGGTGAGCGGCCAGAGCTGTCCGCCACGACACCGACATGGCCGGCTGTCACGGACTTCACGCGCCTTCTGGTGCGGTGGTCGCGACGGGTGCGGTGAGGTCCTTCTCCTCGGGGAGTTCCTCGACGTCGACGCCGCGGACCTGGGCCAGC
>NZ_JBWLKM010000095.1:0-29866 GCF_059026085.1 Streptomyces sp. a15
CGACTCGTCCAGACCAGCGTGAAGAAACTCGTCAATAACAACTCGAAGTAACACAATCAGGGTCACGAGACACTAGGCAAGGTGCGGATCGTCATTGGTGATGCCTGTCGCCACTCCGATGAATGTGTTACCGGTCGAAGTGCCCAGAGCACCCTTGTAGTTGTAAATAGCCCACTGCATGCCGCTGAACGTGTTGTCATACACATTCGCGCCGATGTAGTAGTTGATGCCGACGCCGAACCTGTTCGTGCTTCCGATGTCGTGGATGTTGTTGCTGAAGACGTTCACGTTCCTCGCGGCGTTGAACGGACCGCCATTGATGCCGATGATCAGGATGCCGTCCGTGAACCTGGTTCCGCTGATGTCGTTGTCGTGGATATTGATGTTGTTGGCTGCCGCGTTCTGGAAGCCGCCGTAAACGATGCCAGGCAACGTGCCCGTACCGGTCGTGGAGCCGCCGACGATCGTGTTGTGGTGAACGAATACGTCGGAAAGGGTGTCTGTGGAGGAGTTCGGCTCAAGGTCGATGGGACCGGGCATTCCGGAACGGGAGCACTTGGTAAAGGTGTTGTTGTGCACCTCGATGTGCGTTCCGGCGATAACGGAAACACCGTTCCGATTGAAGTAGTCGGAGGTGAACTTGTTGTTCGGCCCGATGGTGCAGTTCTTGCCGGAACTCCCGATGTTCACATAGACGCCGTCGGCGATGATGTTCCTGAACTCGCAGTTCTTGACGATCACATTGCTGACGTTGCCCTGGATCCGCACGCAGTGGCGGAACTGGGACCAGGTGGCTCCCTGATTCGCGGCACGCCCGTCGAACTTGAGGTTGTCGATCGTGACGCCCGATCCACGCACCGTCAGGATCTCATCGCTGTGAGTGGTCGACTTGGTGGAGTTGTCCGGGAACCGAAGGGTGGCACCGTTGCCCTCGACGTAGCAGTTCGCCGGAATCGACAGCGAAGTGACCGTGTACGTCTTGCCCGCCGGGAAGACAAGGCGCTTGCCGGCGGCGGCATTGGCTGCCAACTGGGGCGTGGGGTAGTCCGCCACGAGAACTTTGCCGCTGTCGCGGGAAGGGCGTAGTCCTGCGGCCAGAAGGGGGATTGACACTATCGCCAACATGGACCTTCGGGAGATGGGGCTGGAACTGGAGAGTATCTCCACCGGTGATCTCTGTGCTCCGAACAAACCAAGAACTCCATGCCTCTGGAACAATCATAACGGTCGGCGCTGCTCGAGTGGCGCACTCTACCTCACGTCTTCTAGAGCGCCAGTCCGGGTGTCCCAGGTGCTTTCCCTGAATTGATCTTTATCGGTGCTGTCTCTTCGGGGACTGCGAGCATGTCGCAGAGATGGCGGCTTCAAGGTCTTTCCGCTGGCCAATTACTCGGCCGAAGGCCGCCTGTCTGTACGGCAGTTACCGACGAGAGTGATCAAACATTATGAGCACCGGCAACCGAGCGGAGCCGGTGAGGTCCGGCGCCCGTCACTTAGCCGCTTCGGTGAAGCGGTCGAGCAGTGCGTCCAGCCCGGCCGCCAGGCCCTTTGGCCCGCCCCGTGCGGCGAGTGCGGGGGCGGTTTCCCGGAGCCGGGGCAACTCGTGGGGCGGCATGCGGTGCAGTCCGAGACGGAAGCCGGGGTCCGGCTCCTCGGGGTTGTCCACCATGGGCCGCAGCTCCGCGGACACGTAGCCGAGAAGCCACGCGGTGTAGGCGCGGAACGCGGCCGTGACACGGGTCTCGTCCAGACCGGCCTCACTGAGCAGGGTGAGCACCCTCTCGTGGTCCTTCAGGACGGCGAGGGGGCGCTGGGCCAGTGGGACCGCCAGCATGCGCGTGGTGAGCAGCGGGACCGCCTGGGGATGGGAGAGGCAGACGTCGTACGTCGCCGTGGCGATGCGATGGAGTTCGCTGCGCCAAGCAGTCTTCTCCGCGCTCGTGCCCGGCTCGGCGGCCAGCCGTTCCTCCAGCTCGAGGTACAGCGCCTCCACCAGGCCGTCCAGAAGGGCGTCCTTGCCCTCCGCGTACCGGTAGAGCGCCATCGCCTCCACGCCGAGCTCGGCGCCCAGCCTCCGCATGCTCAGCGCGGACAGGCCCTCCCGGTCCACCAGCTCCAGGGCGCTGGCCAGCACGCGTTCGCGGCTCAGCCGTCCGTAACGGCCGCGGTCGCTGGCGCGGCGTGCCGGACTGGCTCCGGCGCCTTTCCCGCGCGCTTTCGCCTGCTCCTTGGCCATGCCCCGCCTCCAACTGGTCGACCTGCGCCATGTCCCGTTTGTGTTGACTCTATACACCCGCAGGTGGAGAGTGTACGTATACGTCGTAAATATACGTCTTGTGCACGGCGGTGCCATCCCGCCGCGCGAGCCACACCGGGAGCGACAAATGACAGTCCACCGTCTCCGGCCCCGGCAAGAATCCGCCGATCGTGCCCGGCCCGCCCTGAACGGTGCGCCTCCCACCGATGCCCGCACAGCGGAGCCCACGGGTGCGCCGGACGTGCCCTTCGCCGTGACCTGGATCAGCCCGGAGGCCCGGAGGGCAGCACAGGACGTGCTTGCCTCGGGCTGGGTGACCACCGGTCATCAGACGGAACTCTTCGAGAGCGAGTTCGCGGCTCACGTCGAGGCCGAGCACGCCATCGCGGTGAGTTCGTGCACGGCGGCGCTCGAACTGGCGCTGCGCGCCCTGCGGCTGCCGGCCGGTGGGGCAGTACTGGTCCCGGCCGTGACCTTCTGCGGCGCCGCACACGCGATCCTGCACGCCGGACTGCGGCCCGTGCTGGTCGACGTCGATCCACGCACGGCGACACCGACTCCGGCCACCGTCGCCCGCGCTGTCGCGGCCTGTGGCGGACCCCAGGCGATGATGGTCCTGCACTACGCCGGGGCCCCGGCGCCGGTGGCCGAGCTGGCGGAGGCCGCGGGGCTGCCCCTGACGCACGTCGTCGAGGACGCCGCCCACGCTCTGGGTACGTCCGTGGGCGACAGGTCCGTGGGAAGTCTGTCGAGAGCGACCTGCTTCAGCTTCTACGCCACCAAGAACCTGCCCATCGGTGAGGGCGGCATGGTGACCACGGACGACGCGGAACTCGCCGTGCGGATCCGCCGCGCGAGGCTGCACGGAATGTCCGCCGACGCCTGGCGACGAACGCTGCCGGGTGGCCGCTGGCAGTACACCGTCGAGGAGGCAGGCCTGAAGGCCAACATGACGGACGTACAGGCCGCCATCGGGCGAGCCCAGCTCCGTCACTTCGACGACTGGCAGCGACGGCGGCACGTCCTGGCCGCACAGTACGAGACGAGGCTCGCGGCCGTTCCCGGGATCGAGCCGCTTGACGTCCCCACCCCGGGGCGGCACGCCCGCCACCTGTACGTGGTGCGGGTGCTCGAGGAGTACGCGACCGGCCGCGGCGAGCTGGTCGACAGGCTGGCAGGGCATGGCATCGGTACCTCCGTCCACTTCATCCCCCTGCATCACATGCCGTACTTCCGGCGCACCGCTCTCACACCGCTCGGCGGCCTTCCGGGAGCCGACGCGCTCTTCCCCCAGCTGCTGTCCCTGCCACTGCACCCGCTCCTCACCGAGCAAGCCGTCGACCGGGTCTGCGCAGAGCTGGCCCGACTCACGCCTCGAAGGGCCGCTGCAGCACGTAAGCAGGTGAGCCGGCCGGCTCGGCCACGCAGCGTCATGGTCCATCCGTACTCGGAGGGCCCCTGATGTTCGCGCGCCGCCAGTGGCACCAGTGGACGCCGAGGCAGGCTCCCCGGAGAGGCCGCCGACGGCACCGTGGGCTGCTGTTCCTGCTGATATGTGTGGTGGTGGCGGCGCTCGGTGTGCTGGGACTCGGTGTCGGCGGCACATGGTGGGCCACTGAGCACTACGGCGACCAGGTCAAGCGGATACCCCACGTCTTCCCGCAGGGCCCGCGGCCCGAGGCCGGCGAGGGCACCACGTTTCTGCTCGCCGGTGTCGACAGCCGCTCCGCGAAGCCCACCACCGGGGACGACGCCACAGCCGACCTGTGGAAGGTCGGCGCCCAACGGAGCGACACCCTGATGCTGGTTCATCTCGGCCCCGGCGAGCGCACGTCGTACACGGTGTCAATACCCCGCGACAGCTGGGTGCCCATCCCCGGACACGGACACGCGAAGATCAACGCCGCGTTCTCCTGGGGCGGCCCTCCGCTCCTCATCCAGACGGTCGAGCAGCTCACAGGAGCCCGGGTCGACCACTTCGCCGTCATCGACTGGCACGGCTTCAGGGCACTCACCGACGCGGTCGGCGGGGTGCCCATCGCCGTGTCCGAGAACTCCTACGACCCCGAGCAGGGGCGGCGCTTCCAGGCGGGGACCCACACCATGAACGGCGAGGAGGCGCTCTCCTACGTCCGGCAGCGCCACGGCCTGCCCGGCGGGGAACTGGACCGCATCAAACGCCAGCAGCAGTTCCTGCGGGTCCTCGTCGACGAGATCCGCGGCGACGTGAGCGTCACCAACCCGCTGAAGGTCGACCGGATGCTCGACGCCATCACCCGCACCGTGAGCGTCGACCACCGGCTGTCCAACGGCGACCTGCGCGACCTCGTGTTCGGCCTGCGCCACCTGGACTCCGCGGACGCCTATTTCACCACCGCGCCGATCGTCCGGTCGGACATGATCGACCGCCAGTACGTCCTGATTCTCGACCGGGCCGGCTTGCGAGAGCTGTGCCAAGGGTTCGAGACCGGGCGCCTGCCCGGCATCGTGAAGTGAGGCCGTCACGTGCGCCTCCGTCACCGTATGAAGCGATTCCCGGACCAGTCGGCCACGTCGAACCCGGCGGGGCAGGGCGAACCGGCGGACGTGTGCGCCACTGTGTCCGCCGGCCCGGCCAGGAGCCTCGCCTCCGGCATGGGCTTCAGCGCGCTCGCGCAGATCGCGCCGCTGCTGACCAACCTGGCGCTGACGCCGTACCTGATCCACCGGCTGGGGCTGGACCGGTTCGGCGTCTGGTCGCTGGTCCTGGTCTTCCTGGCCACCCTCACCGTGCTGGACGGCGGAATCGGCGCCTCACTGGCCCGCTTCTACGCCTACCACGGAGCCCGCGGCAACCGAGAGGGCACGGGTCGACTGGTCGTCGGGTCGGTGGCGGTCTTCCTCTCGCTGGGCGCGCTCGTCACCGGGCTCGCCGCGCTGATCGGCCCCACGGTGGTATCCGTACTGAGCGTTCCACCACCGCTGACGGAGGAAGCCGAGCACCTGCTGCTGGCTCTAGGCCCGCTCCTCACCCTGGCCCTGATCTCCAACTCCGCCATCGCGCTGCTCCAGGCGAACACCCGCTTCCGCAGCCTGGCGGCCGTCAGCGCAGGATCGTGTCTGACCTACGGCGTCGCCGTGACGATGTTCGTCAAGGACGGGCAGGACCTGGTGCTGCTCGCGGTGCTGACCACGATCAGGTACCTGCTGGTGACGGTCGGGGGCTTCTGCGCGGGGGCACGCCACATCCGCATCCGGCGACCGCTGCTGCCCCGGCCGACCGAACGACGTGACTTCGTCGGCTACGCCTCCCGCATGCAGTTGTCGGGCTTCACCGTCTTCCTCAACGGAGAGATCGACGCCCTGGTGGTCGCCGCGCTGCTGCCGGTGCGGTATGTGGGCATCTACGCCGCCGGATACCAGGCCGCCACCGCCCTGCGCAGCCTGCCGCTCTACGCCTTCCCCCCGATCCTCACTCGAATGACCCACGTCTACGCGGCGCACGGACTCACCGGAGCAATACGGGAGTTCCACGTCCTGCAGTCCCGCTGGCTGCCCGTGGTCCTCACCTACGGGGCGGTCACGACCACGGCGGTGGGGCCGGCGGTCCTGGTGTGGCTGGGCCCCGAGCTCGCCCTCAGCGGAGCGGTGGCCGCCGCTCTGCTGGTCGGCTACGTCGTGCAGGTGGCGTTCACCGGGATGCGTACCTGCTTCGTCCGGTCGATCGGCCGACCTGGGCTGGAGACCCGGTACTCCTGGTGCTCGACGGTGGTGAACCTGGCGCTCACGGTGCCACTGACCCTGCTGTTCGGGGTCGTCGGTGTCGTCATGGCGACCTCGATCGGACTCGTCGCGGGTTCCCTGTACCTCGTCGTTCTGTGCCGGCGGCTGGCGGGTCTGCGGGACCGGCACCTGCCGAGGCGATGGCTGTCGGCGACCGCGACGGCCGTGATCACCGCCGGTCTCGGAGAGCTCTTGATGCTGAGGCTCGGATGGCACGGCGCGCTGCCGCTGTTGCTGGCCGGTCTCCCGGTGCTGGTCGGCCTCGGTATCGCGTGGTCGCTCATGGCCCGCGAACTCACCCACGCTCCGCACACGTCGGAGCGAGTGCCCGTCAAGGAGGAGGCATCATGACCCCAACCACCGTGGACAGGCCCGGGGTTCGGCAAGGCAAGCGTGTCCTGATCGTCGCTCAGCTCGACGGGTACGCGAACAGCGTCAAGCCCCTGGCCATCGAACGGTTCCTGCGCGAACACGGTCACGACGTGCAACTGGTGGACACCAACTGCCTGGCCCGGGCATCCAGCACCGCTGGTTCCCTCGGCCGGATGCTCCCGGGATCCCCGCGCCCCGCAAAGCTGGCACTGTACGCGAACGACGTCGTGTCCAAAGTGCTCACCCGGCGGTGGCACCTTGGACGACGTCACCTCTCGTACTACGTGCTGCTGACGGACCACCACCTGCGTCGGCGCATCCTGAACACCGATCTGGCCCTGGACGACTTCGACCTCGTCATCTGCGAGACCCCGTTCGACGCCGGTGTGCTCACGACGGGCACATCGGCCGAGACCCTCTACGACTGCCCCAATCCCTGGGCCGACGAGGTGTTCTACGAAGGCCGGCTCACCGGTCGGCAGCACCGGAAGTTCCGCCGCTGGGAAAAGGACTTTCTGGAAGGAATGGAGCACCTGTCGTTCTCCTGGGAGACCTACGGCCGGTACGCCCAGGCACATTACGGGCTCAGCGGGGACAACTTCCTTCAGCTCAACTGGGGTTGCACGCCTGCAGCCGACCGGGTGCGGTTCGCCAGTCCGCCGCGCGTGGCGTACGTCGGGTCCCTCAGCGGCCAGTTCATCAACCTCCCCCTGCTCGGACGGCTCAGTCGGCTGTACCCCCACATCGATGTCTACGGCGGCCCGCCGCCGGACCCGTCCCTCGGCATCCGCTACCGCGGCTACGCGTCTCCCGAGGTGCTGCGCGAGTATCAGTTCGGATTGATCACCTGTACGCGGGACCCGATCCGGGAAGAGGGTTTCTCGGCCAAGCACCTGCACTATCTGGCATACGGTCTTCCCGTCCTGGTCCCGGCCTGGCGGCGCCACCTCGACCTGCTCCGAGGATCGGTGCCGTACACCGAGGAGAACTTCACCACCGTCGTCGACTCGCTGAATGACGAGGCCGGTTGGAACGCGGTCAGCCACGAGGCATACGAACAGGGACGGCGACTGGACTGGAACCGGACCCTGGATCCGCTTCGACGGTTGCTGGACGGATCGCTCGGGCGACCCGAGCGGGAAGCCGTGGCGGCAGTGAGGTCCGAGTCCCCATGAGCACCGCACCCGGACGCCTCACCGTCGACGTCGTGATCGTCAACTGGAACGCCGGCCACCACCTCGGAAACTGTCTGCGCTCCATTGCCCGAACCGACCAGTCCGTGCTCCATGTCGGCAAGGTGGTGGTCGTCGACAACGCGTCGAGGGACGGCTCCGACCGGGACCTTCAGGTTCCCGGCCTGCCGCTCAGGTGGATACGGAACACCGAGAACCGCGGTTTTGCCCGGGCATGCAACCAGGGCGCGGCGTTGTGCGACTCGGAGTTCCTGCTCTTCCTGAACCCGGACACCGAGCTCTGTCCGGACACCCTGCGGATCACTGGTGAGGCTCTTCGGACACCCGGCGCGGAAGGCTTCGGGATCTTCGGGGCGCACATGGTGGACGAGCAGGGACGCCCGCAGGTCTCCTGCTCCAGGTTCCCCAACCCGCGCATCTACGTCGGCAGGATGACAGGGCTCGACCGGCTGGCGCCCGCTCTCTTCCCGGCTCATCACATGCGACCGGAGGAGGTGCCCCGCTCGGGTCCTGTCGATCAGGTCATAGGCGCGTTCTTCCTGGTACGCCGACCCCTGTTCACCGAACTGAACGGCTTCGACGACGGCTACTTCCTGTACCTGGAAGAGGTTGACTTCGCCTTGCGGGCGCGGAGGCTGAGCTGGCCCTCGTACTACATCAAGGAAGCACGGGTCCATCACGTCGGCCAGGTCAGCTCGGTTCAACTCGGACCGTGGCGGCACTACCTGCTGCTGTGCAGCCGTACCCGTTACATGTTCCGGCACTGGCCGAAGTACCAGGCGTGGCTGCTCACGGCCCTGAGCCTGTCCGTGGAACCGGTGGCCCGGATGGTCGGGGCGGCGCTGCGGGGACAACGCGTGGAACTGCGGGCCACGCTCGCCGTCCACCGGGAGTTCCTGCGGTGGCTCCGTCGCGATCACGAGCTGGGCCCGCCGTCGGCACCGCCCGCTGCGGCACGGCTTCGTCAGACGGCGACATCACAGCGCGCGCGTCCTGCGCACGCAAGGAACGCTCGGAAGGCAAGGCAATGAGGTTCACACGGGTTCTCGTCACCGGAGGACAAGGGTATCTGGGGTCTGTCGTCGTCGACTTGTTGTCCCGCAGCGGATTCGAGGTCGTGTCACTGGACAGCGGCTACGTGGCGGACACGCGGACCCCCCTGCCTCATGTGACGTATGTGCACGGGGATGTGCTGGATCCGGCGTCCTGGCAGACAGCTCTGGCGGATGTCGAGGCAGTGGTCCACCTCGCCGCGATCGTCGGAGATCCCGCGTGCGGGGTCGATGAGGACCTGGCGATGAGGACGAACTACCTGGGCACGATCCGAGTCGTGGAGGCATGCAGGAAATTCGGTGTGGGGCGGATCGTCTTCGCGTCCACCTGCAGCAACTACGGAAGTACCGAGGGCGAACAGGTCGACGTCTGGTCCCCCCTCAACCCCCAGTCGGTCTACGCGCAGACCAAGGTGCTGGCGGAGCACTATCTCCTCTCGCCGCATGAGGGCGGACCGGAGCCCTGCATTCTGCGCTTCGCGACCCTGCACGGACTGTCGCCCCGCATGCGCTTCGACCTGGCCGTGAACATCATGACGGCCACCGCCCTCGCCCAGGGCCGCATCGTGGTCCACGGAGGATCTCAGTGGCGGCCCTTCATCCACGTTCGTGACGCCGCCTCGGCCATCCTCAAGTGCCTCAGACGAAGGCCGGGTTCGCAGGCCGTGGTGTACAACTGCGGCTCGAACGAGGAGAACTACCTGATCAAGGATCTCGCCGAACTGATTCGGCACGAGGTTCCCGGATCGGTGACCGACATCCTCGGGGACGTGCAGGACCTGCGGAACTACCGAGTGGATTTCTCCCTCATCCGACAGACGCTCTCGTTCACGAACAGTTTCCGTGTCGTCGACGGCGTACGCGAGATCCGCGACGCGATGATGAACGGCGCATATGACGACTACCTCTCGCCGCGTTACAGCAATCATCTACGTGCCCTTGATGTGTCGCATCAAGGAGTGCTCTGACCATTCAGCGAGAGTGCGCCCGTCGGTGGACGTTTCGCGCGGCGTCCAGCAGGACGGGTGGGGTCACGCGCTCCACGGCCCTGCGGGCGCGTCCCTGGCGTTCCCCCGGCCGTGCCCGGTAGACGGTGCTGTGCTGGGAACTGCGTTCCTCCGCCGGGCGGCCGTTCGTGTAGTAGTAAAGCGCGAGCGAGCGCCGGGTCCGGTCGGGCGGGCAGGCCAACGGGTCCGGGTGGCCGTGGTAGGAGAAGTCCGTCGTCGCAAAGACGACAAAGCGGTTGAACACGGGAAGGACGTCCGCCACGGCGTGCGTCATCTTCCTGTCCCACAGCTCCAGGGCGCCACCGTAGGACTCCTCCCAGTCCTTGTTCAGATAGACGATGGCGTTCAACCGGCGGTCCAGGCGCAGCTTCTCGTGCCAGTTGAAGTCCGCGTGCACCTTGAGGAACCCGCCTCGCTCGATCTGATGGAGGCCCCCGCCTTCGAAATACGGGTCCGGCACGAGGCCGTCGATTCCGGTCAGCCGCTCGAGAAAGCCAAGGAAGGTGGCCGAGTTGAACTGAGTGAGCAGGTGTCGGGTGAACTCCCCGAAGAACGCGTCCCCTTCACTCGCCAGCTTCTTCGAGGTCGCTCGCTCGAATGTCTTCCAGGGGACCTCGCCGGGCTTGGGGAACTCCGACAGGACCGTGTCCAGGACCCATTCGGGCAGGAAGTCGTCAAGAACGATGTGGGGAAACGGCTCGGCCGTGCGGAAACGGCCGCGATGCAGGTCGGCGAGGTCCGACAGGTGCTGATCCGAGAAGTAGTAGGAGTCGAACATGATTCACCCTCACCGTAGGTGTTCAGCTCTCCTTGCGAATCTATGTCTCCGGTCGCGAGCCTGCCACCGGGGCCGGCTCGGCCGTGTGTCTCTCCGGCATCTTTGCCGTGGCGCTGCGGCGGGCACCGATCGGCATGAGCGTGGTGGCGAGGAGCGCGAAGGTCAGCGAATTGCTGATGTCGAAGGCCCAGGGACGTTCGACGATCGAGCCCAGCAGGACGGGGAGCAGGACACAGGCCGCGGCGGGCACCCCTCTGGCGCCGTCCCGGAACAGGAGATACGCCAGCAGCGCGACGAAGAGGACGACTGCGACCACTCCGCCCGCGTACAGCACGTCGATCCACTGATTGTGCAGCGAGGGTGAGACGGCGGCGGGAATCTGCCCTTCCGGATACTTGGCCGACCATGCCTTGCCTCCGTACCCGAGAAGTGGCGAGTGGGCCCACTCCTCCTTCGCCATGTCCCAGATGGCGGCGCGCAGCCGCAGGTCGCCGAAGTACTCATGGCGGAGCGGCACGACGACGCCCATGACGGCCGTCGGGAGGAGGACGGCCATGGCAAGGAGGTTGCGTCCGGGTGCACGGCGTTCGGCCCCTCCGGCCTCCTCGTCCCGGAGCCTCGGGCGCAGCACAGCCAGCAGGAACACCGTGCCGACCGCTGCCGTGCCGGCGAGCACACTCCCGGTGGCAGCCGCCAGGAAGGCGAGGTAGCAGGCCAGGAAGATCCGCACTCTTCCGCGCAGACCCAGCCAGACGAAGGGGACGCACATGAGCAGCTGCAGGCCGAAGATGTTCTCGTTGGTGAAGACACCCGCGTAGTGGACTCCGAGAACATTGCACGCGTTGTCGGCGCGGCACGGGCGTATGACGCTGGCCGGTTCTATCAGCGCCTCGACCCCGCCGATCACGGTGAACAGCATGCCGACCGCGGCGCCGCCGAGGAACGCGGAGCGTCCTGGACGCCCGACTGCCGCCGCGAGCAGGACCGCCAGCAGGGTGAGCTGTCTCGGCGTCCACAAGGGCTGACCGTGAAGACCGTCGGACGCACAGAAGGTCAGGACGATCACGAAGGCGATGAGCGGTGCGCCGTTGAGGCGGGCACGGGCGACCAGCAGCCGGTAGAGGATGAACGCCACACACGCGACCAACAGCAGGCCGTTGGAGACCACGCCGATCCTGTGCACCGACTCGGGAAATCCGATCACGGTGTGGCCGAGGGGATCCAGCCGCTCCTTCCGGCCCGAGCCGATCACGTGTGCGGCGGTCTGCGCGTTGGCCAGCGCGCCGACCAGTAGGACCAGGGTCGCGGTGAGGTCCCAGTCCCTGAAGGCGTGGGCTCTGCGGAAGGCCACCGCCCAGGGGATCAGGGCCAGCAGGGCCAGGATCCCGATGATCAGCACCGAGGTGGACTGCTCCTGCGGCATGCGCAGCCTCCCTGTGCCTAGTCGCGGTGGCCGGCCCGGGCGTGGACGCCGGTCGACACGGGCGCCGGTTCACCCTGAGGCGTCGGCCGGCGGCCGGGGACCGGGGCGTCGCCCGCCCTCGTCACCTCGCTGCCGGGATGGCGGCCGTTGAACCTCTCGGCGGGCAGGCCGGTGAGAACGGCGCCGAGGACGCGTGCGTGGACGGAGTCCAGGCTTTCGAGCGCACGGCGGACCAGGTCGTAGCGCATCTTGTTGGTTCGGACGACGAGAAGTACGGCCTCCGCCTCCGAGGCGAGGATCGCCGCATCGGCATAGGGAAGCAGCGGAGGGCTGTCCACGACCACGAGATCCGCGTCCGCCTCAAGGGTGCGCAGCAGGTGCGTCATGTACGGGGACGGGAGCAGTGCGCTCGGGTCCGGTGGCGGAGTGCCGCCTGGCAGCACCCGCATCAGCCCGTTTCCCCAGCTCTGGAGCGCGACGTCGAGTTCTGCCTCACCGGTGACCACGTCGGTCAGTCCGGGCGTGTCAGGAAGGTCGAGTGCCCTGGCCAGACGTGGTCGGCGCAGATCCCCCTCGACGAGGACGACACGCCGTCCGGTCCGCGCGACGTTGGCCGCCAGGTCGATGGCGGTCTCGGTCCTGCCCTCGGCGGGCAGGGCGCTGGTGATCAGCAGCGAGCTCGGCATGCGCCCGTCGCTGGAGAAGCGAAGACGAGTGGTCAGCTGGCTCAGCGCCTCGTCTCGCCTTGTCGTGCCGACGACCTGGCTCGAGTGGGCGTGACGCCGTGGGGGCTTCGGCAGAGCACCCAGGGTGGTGATGCCAAGACGGCGCCGGACGTCGCCCGCGGAGCGGACTGTGGCGTCGAGTGACTGACGCAGTACGGCGCCTGCGGTGCCGACGACGACACCGCAGAGCAGCCCGATCGCCAGGTTCAGTGCCGGGCGGGGGCTTGTGGGTGACGACGGCGGTCCGGGGTCACCGATAACGCTGGCCTTCACCAGCGGTGGGGCGTCCGTGGACGCCTTCTCGATGTTGTCGATGTACTTCGTGAACTGGACTGCGGTCTCGTCGGCGATCGCCTGCGCGCGTGCGGCGGATCGCTCCTGCACCCGGATGTCGACCAGGGTCGTGTCCAGGGGCGCCTGTGCGCTGATCTTCTTCGCGAGTTGCTCGGGTGTCATGTTCAGATTCAGGTTCGCTATGACGCCCTGAAGCACAGCGGGACTGTTCGCGATCTTCGTGTAGGACTTCACCCGCTGCTGCGTGAACAGACCGCCCGCGTACGCGTTGGAGCTGTCCTTGTCGTTGGTGGCGACGAAGAGCTGCGCCTTCCCCGTGTACGTGCGCGGCGTCACGGCCGTCACAGCGACCGCCGCGCCAAGTCCCAGCAGGACGCACACCACGACGAACCGCCAGCGTCGGCGCAGCACATCGATGAATTCGCGGAGATCCATGCGAGCTCCTCCAACTGCCCGTACTGCCGCCTTGACTCCTGACGGACATCAAGGCATATTCCTGTTTACAACGTAAATGTACGGTATCAGCGTTAAGCGTGGGATGTGAAGCCATGGATGGTCACCCGGATCACTGCGCTGTCACTCCCTACAACCGGAAGGCAGGCAGCTCGCGGGTCCGCGTCTTCGAATGGCTGGACCGCGTCGACGCCGACTTCACCGTCAGCAGCTACGCCTCGCTCGCCGACGCCGCCCCGTCCCGTCTCGCCCGGCATCCCATGGCCGTGGCGCGGGCGGAACTGCGACTGCGTCGACTCGCGACCGCGCGACCGAGCCGTCTGCTGCTGCACCGGGAGGCGTCCCCGCTCAGCCGCGGCTGGTGGGAGCGCCGCCTGCTGTCGAGCGCCGAGTTCGCCGTGTACGACTTCGACGACGCCCTGCAGTGGGACCGGGGTGCCGGAGGCCTGGCGCGCAGGCTGGCACCCAAGGCCGACAAGGCGCGGACCGCCGTGCGTCACGCGGACCGCGTCATCGCGGGCAACGACATCCTTGGGAACTGGGCCGCGCAGCATCATCGCGACGTCGTGGTGATCCCCAGCTGTGTGGCGCCGGAGGACTACACGCCGAAGATCTCCTACGCGCTGCACGACCCACCACGGCTCGGCTGGATCGGCTCGCGCGACAACGAGGCGTACCTGCTTCTGTTGGCAGGTGCGCTCGAAGAGCTCCACCGCCGTAGCGGCGCCCGCCTGACCCTCGTCGGTACGACGCAGCGTTCGCTGGGCCGTCTGGAAGCTTTCATCGACCGTGTCGCCTGGAGCCCGCACAACGAGCGAACCGCGCTGGCCGGCCTCGACATCGGCCTGATGCCTCTGCCTTCGACCGCTTACAGCCTGGGCAAGTGCGGCTACAAGCTGCTCCAGTACGGCGCCGCGGGCGTGCCCTCGGTGGCCACGCCGATCGGGGTGAACGCCGACATCCTGCGCCAGTTCCGGATGCCGGCCGCCCGCGACGGCGCTGAATGGACCGAAGCGGTCCAGGAACTGCT
Source organism: Streptomyces sp. a15 (assembly GCF_059026085.1). NCBI lineage: Bacteria > Bacillati > Actinomycetota > Actinomycetes > Kitasatosporales > Streptomycetaceae > Streptomyces > Streptomyces sp. A15. Next base: position 14,347 of record NZ_JBWLKM010000095.1, read on the forward strand.
GGACGGCTCGGACGCGGTCCGGGAGCGGCTGGGGCGCGCAGCCCGCGCCGTCGTGAGCCGCCGGTACTCCTACGACGCCTGGCTCTCTCGATGGACGGCGGCTCTGGAACTCCCCGGGCCGCCGTCATGACGGCGGCAACCAAGGAAGGGACACCCTCCATGGACACCACTGACGATCTGCGGCACCAGGCTCTCCCGTGCATGACTCCGGTGCGCCTCACGGTGCCTCGTCGTGCCCTGGACGTCGTCGTGTCGCTGGCGCTGCTCGCGCTCCTGTCACCACTGCTGCTGCTCCTGACCGTCCTGGTGCGCACCACGAGCGGCGGGCCGGCGATCTTCCGGCAGCGGCGCATGGGGGAAGGCGCACGCGAGTTCACCCTCTACAAGTTCCGCACCATGCGGCAGGACGCCCCGGGTCCCGGGCTCACCTGTTCCTCCGACTCGCGCGTGACCGGCACGGGGCGGCTGCTCAGGCGCTTCGGCCTTGACGAACTGCCCCAGCTGGTCAACGTCCTGTTCGGGGACATGACGCTGGTGGGTCCGCGCCCGGAGGCGGCCGACCTGGCTCACCGCTACCCGCCCCAGTACCACTGGGTGTTCCGTCATCGCCCCGGCCTCACGGGACCGTGTCAGCTTCGTTCCCGCTCCGACGCGGTGCTGCTCGAAGGGAGGCCGGACCCCGAGGAGTACTACCTCGAGGTCATGGTCCCGCGCCGGGCCGCGATGGACGAGGAACTCCTGGCGCACCTCACCCCGGCCACCGTGGCTCTCTTCGTCGCGCGCACGCCGTGGTACCTCCTGTCCGCCGCCTGGGACGGGTCCGGGAGGTCCTCAGGGGGAGTGGGCGGGGATACGGGCCGGTGCACCGAAGGAGGCCGATCCTGATGCGTGCCGTCGTGACCGGAGCAGCCGGATTCATCGGCTCCCACCTGTGCGAGCATCTGTTGTCCTGCGGCGACGACGTCACGGGCGTCGACGCCCTGACGGACTTCTACGATCCCGCGTGGAAACGGGAGAACCTCCATTCCCTGCTCGACCAGGACCGTTTCACCTTCCGGCAGGACGATCTGCTGGCGGCCCCGCTGGAGCCGCTCCTCGCCGACGCCGACGCGGTCTACCACCTCGCCGGACAGCCCGGCGTGCGAGGCTCCTGGGGACCGGAGTTCGCCGTCTACGTGGAACGCAACGTCCTGGTCACCCAGCGCGTCCTGGAGGCGGCCCGCGCCACCGGCCTGCGTCGGCTCGTGTACGCCTCCAGCTCGTCGGTCTACGGGGACGCCGAGACGTACCCGACCAGGGAGACGGCGCGCCCCAGACCTGTGTCCCCGTACGGCGTGACCAAGCTGGCCGCGGAGCATCTGTGCGAGACGTATCGCACCGCTTTCGGCGTGCCGGCCGTCTCCCTCCGGCTGTTCAGCGTCTACGGCCCCCGGCAACGACCCGACATGGCGTTCTCCAGGCTGGTCACGGCGGCCTTTGCGCAGCGTCCCTTCGCGCTCTACGGAGACGGAGAACAGAGCCGTGACTTCACGTATGTCGGAGACGTGGTCACTGCCATGCGCAAGGCCGCGCTCTCCTCGTGGACCGGCGTCGCCAACGTGGGCGGTGGTTCCGAGGTGACGATGAACCAGGCCGTCGCCCTGCTCCGGCTGATGGGTGCTTCCGTCCGTGTGGTGCGGGTACCGCGCCGGGCCGGTGACGCCCGCCGTACGGCCGCCGACATCACGGTCGCCCGTGAGGCCTTCGGCTTCCGGCCCACGACGGGCGTGCGGGACGGCCTCGCGGCGATGGTGGAGGCCGCGCGGATGGGCCGGTCGGTGCCGGCCGCCTGACGCCCGGGCGGTGTCAGACCTGTGCCCCGCAGTAATAGGTCAGGATCTCCCCGGCCGACAACTCACCGTCCTGCTTGCGACCCAGGAAGTAGTAGGCGGTGGCGTCATCCATCGCGTACCTCGCCGGCACCAGGCGGTCGAGGGTACGCAGCCAGAACAGCAGCCCTCGCGCCGCCTGGCCCGCCCGAGTGGAGCGGGTCAGGCCGCGGACCAAGTGGTCGACACTCCACAGGAGCTGGGTGCCGGGACCGGTGAGAGGGCCGGCGGCGAGCTCCTCGAAGCGGCGGAAGAGGTAGCGGTGGCCGCTCGCGGTGAAGCGCGTGAAGTCGTGGGCGCCGGCGTGCACTTGCTGCAGAAATGGGGTTTCGGCGTAGACGAGCCCCTCGTCCTTCAGGACCCGGTGGACCTCCGCGACGACCCCGGCCGGATCGAGTACGTGCTCCAGTACGGCTTGTATCAGCACGGCGTCCACGCTCGCCGGGGGCAGCGGGATCTGGTGGGCGTCCGCGATCACCTGTGTTATGGCGCTGCCGACGATGTCGAACCCGATCACCTGGACGCGCGGATCGCGGTAGATCGCGCCCACGCCGTTGCCGACGGTGGCGCCGCCGACGACGAGCAGCCGCGGTGCGCGACCGGGAAGGCTGCGCAGCAGGAGCTCGACGTTACGGGCGGCGACGCGGTTGGGCGGTTTGAGGGCGCGGCGCAGGGGTGCCGGAAGACCGTCGGCGCCGGTGGAGGGCGGCCTCCTGGAATCCGTGCCGTCGGCCCTCGCCATGACTGCCTTGCGGTCCACGACGCTGCGCTTGAAGTCGACGAGGACCGGCCACCGGCCTGCGACGGGGAAGGACAAGGGCGCGTGGCAGGGGCACTCAGTCGCGGTGCAGTTGAAGCCGCCGGGCCGCGCCGCCAGCGGCGACCTGCAACGCGGGCAGACCAGTAGATGCTCGATCGCCTTCCCGTCGGCCAGGACCATGTGCGTTCCTCCTGCGGTCTCCCACGGTCGTCCCGTATAGACCATCTTCCGATGAATTGACCTGCAACGCCCGATGAGCGAAGATGTACGTATACGTCGTAAACATACGGCTTTGGACGGGATGATCGACCATGCTGAACGCGACGCGCGTGACCGGTTCGGGGCAGTCAGCCAGGAATGCCGTGAACTGGCCCGCGCCGCCCCCGCAGGTGGCACCGGCGGCGACGCTGCCGACACCGCCGGTGCTGCCCCGCATCAAGGTCCTGCACGTCATCACCCGCTTCGTGGCGGGAGCCGGTGGCAACACACTGCTGTCGGCCGAGGGAATGGACCCGGAGCGGTACGAGGTGTGGATCGCGGGCGTCCCGGGGGGCGACCTTTGGGACCGGGCACGTGCCGCCGGGCTGCGCACGGTCGAGATACCGGGGTTCCGGCACACCCTGACCCCCATGGACCTGCTGGTGCTGTGGCGGCTGGTGCGCCTCATCAGACGCGAGCGGTTCACCGTCGTGCACACCCACTCGGGCAAGGGCGGCTTCCTGGGGCGGGCCGCCGCACGGCTGTGCCGCACGCCGGTGGTGGTACACACCTTCCACGGCTTCAGCTTCCATCCGTACATGTCCCGCCGCAGGCGCATGGCGTACCGCTGGCTGGAACGGGCGACACGGCGTTTCACCCATGGGTTCCTCGCCGTCGCGCCGCGCGTAGCCGAAGAGGCGGTCGAAGAGCGGCTCGCCCCGCCGGGCCACGTCCACGTGGTGCCGTCGGCGGTGGATCTGGGGCACATCCCCGAGCGGTTCGACCCAGTCGCCCGCCGTGTGCTGGGCGTGCCCCGCGAGACGGCCCTCGTCGGCACCGTCGGCCGACTCGACTACCAGAAGGCACCCTGGGACTTCATCCGCATGGCGGCCGCGATCCGTGCCGCTCGCCCCGACACCGCGTTCGTCGTGATCGGCGACGGGCCGCTGGAGGACGAGGCCCGGCGGCTCGCGGCCGAACTGGACGTGGACGTCACCTTCACGGGATACCGGCCGGACGCATCGTGGCTGGTGGCAGGGCTGGACGTCTTCGTGATGACATCGCTCTACGAAGGCCTCGGCCGGGCGCTCACCGAGGCGCTGGCCACCGGTCGCCCGGTTGTCACCACGGCCGTGAACGGTGTGCCCGACCTGGTCGAGCACGGTGCCACCGGCCTGCTCGTACCACCGGCCGACCCGGAGGGGGAGGCACAGGCGGTCGGCTGGTTGCTCGACCACCCGAGGGAGGCCGCCGAGATGGGGCGGCAGGGCCGTCGCCGGGTTCGTACGTCCTTCGATCCCCAGGCCATGTGCGCGGCCGTCGACGCCTGTTACCGCGACCTGCTCGGCCTGCCGCCCCTCCTTGGGCCGTCGGCCATCGGCCCGAGCCGTACCCAGGAGGCCGCCTCAGGCCCTTGACCCGAGTGTCGGGGTCCTTCCTTCTCGATCCCTGAACCGACCGGGCGTCCATCGGTGTTACGCCTCCGACAATGCGCCCACGACGGAGACCACCATGCGCCTGACAGTCATCGGCACCGGCTACGTAGGAGCCGTCCACGCCGCCTGCATGGCGGACATCGGACACGAGGTCCTCGGCGTGGACCTCGACCCGGAGCGGATCGCCGCGCTGGCCGCCGGCCGGCCTCCGTTCTTCGAGCCCGGGCTCGCCGCGATGCTCCAGCGCACCGTGGACACCGGTCGGCTGCGCTTCACCACCTCACTCGTCGAGGCCGCCCGGTTCGCCGACACGCACTTCGTCTGTGTCGGCACTCCGCAGCTGCCCGACTCGGGCGCCGCCGACCTGCGCCATGTCGAGGCCGCCGTGGACGGTCTGGCCGCGCAGCGGACCGGCCGAGGGGACGAACCGGTCCTGGTCGTCGGCAAGTCCACAGTGCCGGTCGGCACGGCGGACCGGCTGGCCCGGCGGTTGCGTGCGGCCGCCGGGCACGTCGACATCGCCTGGAACCCGGAGTTCCTGCGGGAGGGCTGCGCGGTCCAGGACACGCTGCGGCCGGAGCGCATCGTGGCGGGCGTCCGTACGGCGCACGCCGAGGCCCGGCTGAGGGAGATCTACTCACCCCTGACCGCGGCCGGCGCCCCCTTCATCGTCACCGACACCGCCACCGCCGAACTGGTCAAGCTCGCCTCGAACTCCTTCCTCGCCACGAAGATCTCCTTCATCAACGCCATGGCGGAGATCTGTGACGCCACCGGCGCCGACGTTCTCACCCTGGCCGGGGCGATGGGCGCGGACCCCCGCATCGGCTCCCGCTTCCTGGCACCCGGCCTCGGCTTCGGCGGCAGCTGCCTGCCCAAGGACATCCGGGCGTTCACCGCCCGCGCCGAGGAACTGGGGCTGGGCGATTCCGTGGCCTTCCTCCGGCAGGTGGACGAGATCAACACCCGGCAGCGGCGGCGGACGGTCGACCTCGCCGAGCAGGTGGTCGGCGGCTCCTTCACGGACCGCAGCGTCGCGGTCCTCGGTGCCGCGTTCAAGCCCCGCAGCGACGACGTGCGGGACTCGCCCGCGCTCGCGGTCGCGGAGGCCGTACGACGTCGGGGCGCGCAGGTCCGCGTCCACGATCCGGAGGCGGTCGACAATGCCCGAGCCTGCCACCCGGCGCTGCAGTTCGCGCTGGACGTGAACAAGGCGTGCGAGCAGGCCGACGTCGTACTGCACCTCACCGAGTGGCCCCAGTACCGGGACCTCGACCCGGCCGCCCTGGCCACGGTCGTACGGACCCCCGCCATCGTCGACGCACGCCACACCCTCGACCCGGACGCCTGGCGCTCCGCGGGCTGGACGCTGCGCGCACCGGGCCGACCCCGGCTCGGCTGACCCGGGAGGAGGAACCATGCGTGTCGTAGTGGCCGGCGGAAGCGGCTTTCTCGGATCGCATCTGTGCGAGGCCCTGCTGAGCCGGGGTGACAGTGTCTGCTGCCTCGACAACTTCTCCTCCGGCCGTGCCGCCAACATCGCCCACCTGCTGCCCGCGCCCGGCTTCGAGTGCATCACCTGCGACGTCACCGCACGTTTCCGGGTCTTGGGCCACGTCGACGCCGTCGCCCATCTCGCGAGCCCCGCCTCGCCGTACGACTACCACAACCACCCCCTGGAGACGCTGGCCGCCGGCAGCCGGGGCACGGAGAACCTGCTGCAGCTCGCCCTTCGCCACCGGGCGCGGTTCGTCCTGGCGTCCACCAGCGAGGTCTACGGCGACCCCCAGGTGCACCCGCAGGACGAGGACTACTGGGGACACGTCAACCCTATCGGCCCGCGCAGCGTCTACGACGAGGCCAAGCGCTACGCCGAGGCCCTCACGATGGCCTACCGCCGTACCCGGGACGCGGACACCGGCATCGTGCGGATCTTCAACACCTACGGGCCCCGCATGCGGGCGCACGACGGCCGCGTGGTCTCCACCTTCGTCAGGCAGGCCCTCGACGGACAGGCCCTGACCCTGTACGGCGACGGCAGCCAGACCCGCAGCTTCTGCTACGTCGAGGACATGGTCCGCGGCCTGACCGCCATGATCGACTCACCCCACCCGGGCCCCTTCAACCTCGGCAACCCAAGGGAGCGGACCGTTCGGGAACTCGCGGAACTGGTCCTGCTGCTCACCGGGTCGCCCGGCGGACTGCGCTTCCTCCCGCTGCCCGTCGACGATCCCGTCCGCCGCCGCCCCGTCATCGACCGGGCCCGCGCAGAACTCGGCTGGCACCCGCAGGTGCCGCTGGACGAAGGCCTGCGCCGCACCTTCGCCTGGTGCGCCGAGCAGCCCGAGCCCCGCGTACCGCCGTCGGACCGATCCACAGTGGGGTGGCCATCATGAAAGCACTCGTGCTGTGCCGCGGAGCGGGCACCCGCCTTCGCCCCGTCACCCACACCCCGGCCGAGCAACCGGCCCCCGTCGCCGGAAAACCTGTGCTGTTCCATGGCCTGGTCTCGCTCATCGGCCACGACGTCGAGGTGACCCCCGCCCCGCGCACCCCCGCCGTGCACCGGCGGGTGCCCGGCGGCCACAGCAGAGCGCAGATCCCGTCATGACCGCCACCCGCATCCTCGTGACCGGCGGAGCCGGGTTCATCGGCTCCCACCACGTCCGGACGCTGCTCGGCCCGAACGGCCCGCCGGACGTCTCGGTGACCGTCCTCGACAACCTCACCTACGCCGGCAACCCCGCCAACCTCGACGACGTGCGAGACACGGACGGCTTCGCCTTCGTCCACGGCGACATCTGCGACCCGGACCTCGTCGACGCCCTGCTCGCCGAGCACGACCAGGTCGTGCACTTCGCCGCCGAGTCCCACGTCGACCGGTCCATCTCGGGCGCCGCCGCCTTCGTCCGGACGAATGTGCAGGGCACCCAGAACCTGCTGGACGCCGCCCTGCGGCACAGGCCGAAGCGGTTCGTGCACGTTTCCTCCGACGAGGTCTACGGCTCGATCCGCCACGGTTCCTGGCCGGAGACCGACCCGCTGCGGCCCAACTCGCCCTACTCCGCGTCCAAGGCCGCCTCGGACCTGATCGCGCTGGCCTACCACCGCACCCACGGCCTCGACGTCCGCGTCACCCGGTGCTCGAACACCTACGGGTCCCACCAGTTCCCCGAGAAGCTCGTCCCCCTGTTCATCACCCGGCTGCTGGAGGGCAGACCGGTGCCGCTGTACGGCGACGGGCACAACGTCCGTGACTGGATCCACGTCGACGACCATGTGCGAGGCATCGAACTCGTCCGCACCCTCGGCCGCCCCGGCGAGGTCTACAACATCGGCGCGGGCAACGAACTGTCCAACCGGGAGCTGACCGGGCTGCTGCTCACTGCCTGCGGCGCCGACTGGGACATGGTGCGGTTCGTCGAGGACCGCAAGGGTCACGACCGGCGCTACTCGGTCGACTTCACGAAGATCCGCACCGAGCTCGGCTTCATACCGGCCAAGGACATGTCCTCGGGACTCGCCGAGACCGTCGACTGGTACCGGACGCACCGTTCCTGGTGGGAGCCGCTGCTGCGCCGGTCCGAGAAGGGGAGAGAGCTCCCCATGAGGGTCCTGTCATGAGCGCACCCATCGAGGACTACGCCCTCATCAGCGACCTGGAGACCGCCGCCATGGTCGGCCGCGACGGCTCCGTCGACTGGCTGTGCCTGCCCCGCTTCGACTCACCGGCGTGTCTCGCCGCCCTGCTGGGCGCCGAGGAGCACGGGTTCTGGCGGGTCGCGCCCGTTTCCGGCGGCGCCTGTACGCGGCGCGCCTACCGGTCGGACACGCTGGTTCTGGACTCGGTGTGGGAGACCGCGGCCGGGACGGTGCGCGTCACGGACTTCATGCCGCCCAGGAGCCAACTGCCGTGTGTCGTGCGGATGGTGGAGGGCCTGACAGGTGCCGTGACCGTTCGTAGTGAGCTGCGGCTGCGGTTCCATCAGGGGCGTGTCGTGCCCTGGGTGCGCGACATCGCACCCTGCACGGTCGCGGTCGCCGGGCCGGACGCCGTCTGGCTCGGCGCCGACGGCCCGGTGCAGGTGGCGGACGGCGACGGGAGTGCCACGTCCTGGGAGGTCACGGTTCCGGCCGGACGCCGGCTGGCCCTCAGTCTGGCCTGGGCGCCCTCGCACCTGCCCGAACCGCCGGCGCCGCTGTTCCTCCCCGCCGAGACGGTGCTCAAGGAGACCGTCGACTTCTGGCGCCGCTGGAGCGGCCAGTGCCGCTACCAGGGGCCGTGGCGGGAGGCCGTGGTCCGCTCGCTGATCACCCTCAAGGCACTCACCTACGCCCCCACCGGCGGCATCGTCGCCGCGCCGACCACCTCGCTGCCCGGCTGCATCGGCGGCGAACGCAACTGGGACCACCGGCACTGCTGGTTGCGCGACTCCACCGCCGCCCTGTCCTGCCTGCTGCGCAGCGGCTACCACACCGAGGCCACGGCCTGGCTGGACTGGCTCGTGAGGGCCATCGCCGGTGACCCGGCCGATCTGCAGACCGTGTACGGCGTCAAGGGGCAGCGGCTGCTGCCGGAGACCGAGGCGCCCTGGCTGCCCGGCTACGCGGGATCGCGGCCGGTGCGGTTCGGGAACTCGGCGGTGGGGCAGTTCCAGCTCGACGTGTACGGGGAGGTCCTGGACACGTTGTGGCTGTCCCTGCGGGCGGGGATCCCCATGCCCGCCCATGTGTGGGACCTGGTCCAGGAACTGATGGGCTTCCTGCACCGGCACTGGCGCGAGGCCGACCAGGGGCTGTGGCAGGTGCGCGGCCCGCGGCGGCAGTTCGTGCACTCCAAGGTGATGGCCTGGGTGGCCGCCGACCGCGCCCTGCGCATGGGCGAACTGCTGGGCCGCAACGGCTCCTCGGGCGAGTGGCGGGCCATGCGGGACGAGGTGCACCGCCAGGTCTGCCAGGAGGGCTGGGACCCGGCCCGGCAGTCCTTCGTGCAGTCCTACGGCTCCTCGGCCCTGGACGCCTCCGCCCTGCTGATGCCCCGCCTCGGCTTCCTGCCCGCCCGGGACGAGCGGGTGCGCGCCACCGTCCGGGCCATGCGCGGGCTCGGCCACGGCGGCTTCGTACGGCGGTACGCGCACGGCGGCACCGGACCGCACCGGGTGGACGGCATGCACGGCGGCGAGGGCGCGTTCGTCGCCTGCTCCCTCTGGTACGCCGAGGCGCTGGCCGCGACCGGCCGGCCGCGGCAGGCCCGGGACGCCTTCGAGCGCGTCCTCGCCGTCCGCAACGACGTCGGCCTGCTGTCGGAGCAGTGGGACCCGGACGCCGGACGCCAACTCGGCAACGCGCCCCAGGCCTTCAGCCACATCGCCCTGGTCGAGACGGCGTTCGCCCTGTCGGCGGGGCAGGCGCCGGACCGCCGCTGACCGAGCCGCCGTCGACCCCGAGGCAAACGCCCCTCAGCCCCTCAGCCACTCCTCAGCCCCTCAGCCCCTCAGCCACCCCTCAGCCCTCAGTCACCCCTCCGCCCTCAGCGGTCCCTCAACCCTCAGCCGTCCTTCGCCTTCGGCCACCGCGCCGACCCCGCATACCCATCCGGATTGAGCCGCTGGAAGCGCCACGCGTCCTGGCACATGTCGGCCAGGTCCAGGGCGGGCCGCCAGCCCCAGGCGTGGGCCACCGCGCCGGCGTCGGCGACGAGTTCGGCGACGTCGCCCGGACGTCTCGGCGCGAACTCGTACGGCACCGACCTGCCACACGCCGCGGAGAACGCGGCGACCACCTCCAGGACCGAACTGCCCCTGCCCAGGCCGAGGTTGTACACGTGCATGCCCGGTGCGTCGGCGAGGTGGTCGAGCGCGACGCGGTGGGCCTGGACGGTGTCCATGACGTGGATGTAGTCGCGGATCGCGGTTCCGTCGGGGGTGGGGTAGTCGTGGCCGAACACCCGCAGCCGTTCCCGTCGGCCGACGGCCACCTGGGCCATGTACGGCATGAGGTTGTCGGGCTCGCCGCGCGGGTCCTCGCCGAGCAGCCCGCTGGGGTGGGCGCCGGTGGGGTTGAAGTAGCGCAGGCACATCACGGTGTACTCGGGGCGGCGCCGGCAGACGTCGGCGAGGATCTGCTCGCAGAGCCACTTGGAGGCCGCGTACGGGTTGGTGGGGCGGGCCGGGGTGGACTCGTCGAGGGGGCCGTCGTCCGCGTCGCCGTAGACCGAGCAGGAGGAGGAGAACACCAGCCGGTGGACCCCGTGGTCCTGCATGGTGCGCAGCAGTGCGGTGGTGCCGCCGACGTTGGTGTCGTAGTACTCGACGGGGGTGCGGGTCGAGCCGCTGACCGACTTGTGCGCGGCGAAGTGCACGACGGCGTCCACGGCGTGGCGGTCGAAGACGGCCGAGAGGGCGCGCCGGTCACGGATGTCCAGCTCGTAGACGGCGCCGACGAAGCGGCCGGCGATCCGTTCCACCCGGGTGAGGACCTGGGGGGTGCTGTTGGAGTAGTCGTCGACCACGATGACCTCGTAGCCGTGGTCGAGGAGGTCCACGCAGGCATGACTGCCGATGAAACCGGCCCCGCCGGTGACGAGGACGGTCGACGGTACCGGCTCGCTGCGTGCCATGGCAGGACGCTCCCGCGCGTTGCGGAGATGCCGTACGTTTACGACGTATACATCCGACTCTGCGCCCCTCTGCGCCCGGCGTCAAGAGGAACTGGGGCCGCCCGGCGTCCGGAACTGCTGGCTCAGGGCCTGACCAGCAGCTGGAAGTCGAACGCGTACCGAGAGGCGCGGTAGATGTGCGTCCCGTACTCCACCGGCCGGCCCGTGTCGTCGTACGCCGTGCGCTGCATGGTGAGCAGTGCGGCGCCCTCCTGTTCGTCGAGGAGGGCGGCCTCCTCGGCGGTGGCGGAGCGGGCGCCGATGGTCTGGCGGGCGCTGTGCAGGGTGATGCCGGCGGAACGCATCAGCCGGTACAGGCCGGTCGACTCGAGCCTCGCGGTGTCCAGGTCGAGGAGGCCGGCCGGGAGGTAGTTGCACAGGAAGGCCACGGGCTGGCCGTACGTGGAGCGCAGCCGCTCCAGGACCGTGACCTGGCCGCCCTCCGCGAGGCCGAGGGCGGCCGCGACGTCGGCGGAGGCCGGGACGGTCTCGTTGCGCACGACCTGGGTGGCGGGTGCCTGTCCGGCCGCCTCCAGGTCGTCGTAGAGGCTGCTGAGTTCGAGGGGGCGCTTGACCTGGCTGTGCACGACCTGCGTGCCGACCCCGCGCCGCCGTACGAGCAGTCCCTTGTCGACCAGGGACTGAATGGCCTGGCGGACCGTCGGCCGGGACAGTCCGAGGCGTACGGAGAGGTCGATCTCGTTGCCCAGCAGGTCGCCCGGGGCCAGCTGGCCGTGCTCGATCGCCGCCTCCAGCTGCTGGGCCAGCTGGTAGTACAGCGGCACCGGACTGCCCCGGTCCAGGGCGAAGTCCAGGGAGCTGAGCGCGGGGGCGGCACGTGAGTAGCCGCCGGTCTTCGCCATGGGGTACCTCCCTCGGAGGGTCGGGAGCGGGGGTTCGGAGGTGGTTTGCGGCGGGCGGCGACCTGGCGGTCGTACTCCTCCCGCGCCCGTACGGCCGACTCGTGGCGTCAGTCGTCTCAGGCGGTCGTACTCGGGTCCGATGCCGCCGCGAGCAAGGTCTCGATCTCGGCAGCGGTCGGCATCGCGGAGGAGCAGGCGAGGCGGGAGGCGACGTGGGCGCCGGCGGCGCCCGCGTACCGCATGGTCCGCTCCGGTTCCCAGCCGGAGAGCAGCCCGTGGCACAGCGCGCCGCCGAACGCGTCGCCCGCGCCGAGGCCGTTGACCACCTCGACCGGGACCGGCGGGACCTCGGCCGTCGTACCGTCGCGGTGCATGGCGAGCACTCCCTTCGGCCCCTGCTTCACCACCGCCAGTTCCACGCCCGCCGTCAGCAGTGCCTCGGCGCACGCGTGCGGGTCGCGCACCCCCGTGGCGATCTCGCACTCGTCGAGGGTGCCGACGGCGACGGTCGCGTGCCGGAGCGCTTCGGCGTAGTAGGGCCGGGCTTCTTCCGGATCCCGCCAGGCCGTGTCGCTCCACAGCGCGGGACGCCAGTCGAGGTCGAACACCGTCGTGCCTGCCTTGTCCCGGCACTTGAGGGCGGCGAGCGTCGCCGAGCGGCTCGGCTCCTGGCTCAGCCCCGTGCCGGTGATCCAGAAGATGCGGGCCGCACGGATGGCGAAGTAGTCCAGCTCGTCGGTGTGGACGGCCAGGTCGGGGGCGCTCGGCCGGCGGTAGAAGTACAGCGGGAAGTCGTCCGGCGGGAAGAGCTCGCAGAACGTCACCGGGGTGGGCAGGCCGTCCACCGGGGTCACCCAGCGGTCGTCGACCCCGAACTCACGTAGTTGCTGGTGGAGATAGACTCCGAACGGATCGGCACCGGTGCGGGTGATCACCGCGGTGGCGCGCCCGAGCCGGGCTGCCGCGACCGCCACGTTCGCGGCCGAACCGCCGAGGAACTTCCCGAAAGTCTCCACACGTGCCAGGGGCACGCCGGACTGGAGGGGGTAGAGATCGACTCCGATACGGCCCATAGTGATCAGGTCGAAGGACTTGGCTGATCCGGCCATGCGCGACCTCCTCGAGCTGCGCGGGGGGAGACGGACTCCGAAGGGCCCGCCGCCCCCAGGTGTAGGCCGCGGAGGGTGACGCTGTCAATACTTTGTACTTACATTCGGACCTGCTTGTGAAATGATGTCTTAACAAAGTATTGACAGCGGTTGGGCCGAAGGAGTTGGATCCGGTCCCAGCGCACAAGCCGCGTTCTCGCGGCGCACGACCCGGATCTTCCGAGGTCCTGGGCCCCTGACACAATCCCGTGATTGCCTTTCCCCCGTAGCGCAGTGAGGTGCAGGAAAGATGGACCGCATTTCTGGCTTCCGCTCCCGCAGATTCGCCCCCGCCGTGGCTCTCGCCGCGGCCGCGGCCCTGACCCTCGCAGGCTGCTCCAGCAGTTCCGGCGGCAAGAAGGCCGAGGAGAGTGAGGCCGGCGCCTCCGCGGGCAAGGCCACCACGCCCCGGATGACGGTCGCGCTGGTGACCCACCAGTCGGCCGGTGACACCTTCTGGGACATCGTCCGCAAGGGCGCCGAGGCCGCAGCCGCCAAGGACAACATCAAGCTCATCTACTCCGCCGACCCGAACGCGGGCAACCAGGCCAACCTGGTCCAGAACGCGATCGACCAGAAGGTCGACGGCATCGCCATCACCCTCGCCAAGCCGGACGCCCTCAAGGACGTCGTGAGCAAGGCGAAGGCCGCGAACATTCCGGTGGTCGGTCTCAACTCCGGTGTGAGCGAATGGAAGAAGCTCGGCCTGATGGAGTTCTTCGGCCAGGACGAGACCGTCGCGGGCGAGGCCCTCGGCAACAAGCTGAACACGACCGGCGCCAAGAACGCCGTCTGTGTCATCCAGGAGCAGGGCAACATCGGCCTCACCCAGCGCTGCGACGGCGTGAAGAAGACCTTCTCCGGCAAGCTGCAGACGCTGTTCGTCAACGGCACCGACATGCCGTCCGTGAAGTCGACGATCAGCGCCAAGCTCAAGCAGGACTCCTCCATCGACCAGATCATCACCCTCGGCGCCCCCTTCGCGCTGACCGCGGCACAGTCGGTGTCCGAGGCCGGCAGCAAGGCGAAGATCGCCACCTTCGACCTCAACAAGCAGCTGACCAGCGCCATCGACCAGGGCACCATCGAGTTCGCCGTGGACCAGCAGCCCTACCTCCAGGGCTACCTGGCGATCGACTCCCTGTGGCTCTACAAGAACAACGGCAACTACATGGGCGGCGGTGAACAGCCGGTGCTGACCGGGCCGGCCTTCGTCGACAAGACGAACGTCGACGCCGTGGCCGCGTTCGCCGCGAAGGGCACCCGGTGATGAGTATGACCCAGCATGCCGAGCCGGCGGTGACCACACCGCCGGCCTCCGGCCCGAACAAGACCGACGGCCGGACCTCTCAACGCCCCCTGGCCCTGCGGCTGTTGGCCAGGCCCGAGGTGGGTGTCTTTCTCGGCGCCGCCGCGGTGTACGTGTTCTTCCTGATCGCGGCACCGCCGGTGCGCGACGGCAGCTCGATGTCCACGATCCTGTACCAGTCGTCGACCATCGGCATCATGGCCCTGCCGGTGGCGCTACTCATGATCGGCGGCGAGTTCGACCTGTCGTCCGGCGTCGCGGTGCTCACCTCGGCGCTCACCGCGAGCATGCTCAGCTACCAACTGACCATGAACGTCTGGGTCGGTGTGATCGCCGCGCTGGTCGTGTCCCTGGCGGTCGGCTTCTTCAACGGCTGGATGGTCGTCAAGACCGGACTGCCCAGCTTCCTGGTCACCCTGGGCACCTTCCTGATCCTCCAGGGCGCCAACCTCGCGGTCACCAAGCTGGTCACCACCAACGTGGCCACCGACGACATCAGCGACATGGCCGGCTTCGACCAGGCGAAGAAGATCTTCGCCTCGTCCTTCGACATCGGCGGCGTCCAGGTGAAGATCACGGTCTTCTACTGGCTGGTCTTCGCGGCCATCGCCACCTGGGTCCTGCTGCGCACCAAGTACGGCAACTGGATCTTCGCGGTCGGCGGCAACAAGGACTCCTCGCGGGCCGTCGGTGTCCCGGTGACCTTCACCAAGATCTCCCTGTTCATGCTGGTCGGCGTCGGCGCCTGGTTCGTCGGCATGCACCAGCTGTTCACCTTCAACACCGTCCAGTCCGGCGAGGGCGTCGGCCAGGAGCTCATCTACATCGCCGCGGCGGTCATCGGCGGCTGTCTGCTGACCGGCGGCTACGGCTCGGCGATCGGCCCGGTCTTCGGTGCCTTCATGTTCGGCATGGTGAACCAGGGCATCGTCTTCGCCGGCTGGAACCCCGACTGGTTCAAGGCGTTCCTCGGCGTGATGCTGCTCGGCGCCGTCCTGATCAATCTGTGGGTCCGCCAGTCGGCGACCCGGAGGTGACCCCCATGACAACCACCAACGGAACCGGCACCCACGGCGCCGTCCTTCCCGAGAGCGACGCCGCCCCCGACACGGACGCGGCGATCGTCGAACTGCGCGGTGCGGGCAAGTCGTACGGCAACATCCGCGCCCTGCACGGCGTCGACCTCCAGGTGCACCCCGGCCGGGTCACCTGCGTGCTCGGCGACAACGGCGCCGGCAAGTCCACCCTCATCAAGATCATCTCCGGGCTGCACCAGCACA
>NZ_JBWLKM010000096.1:0-29527 GCF_059026085.1 Streptomyces sp. a15
GCCGCCTGAGTCCGCGAGGAAGTTCGCTATGCCCAGGTCGATCCCGACCACGCTGCCGGTCGCGGGCAGCGGTTCGGGCTGGTGGTCATGTTCGGCGGTGAGCACGACGAACCACTTACGGCCCTCGCGCTTGGCCGACACGGTCCTGACCCGGCCGGCCACCGGGCGGTGCTGGTTGACCCTGACGTGGCCGACGCCCTGGAAGCGGACGCGGGTGACGGGGTCGTGCGGGGTGGAGTCCCACCGGCAGCCGTCCCCGTCCTTCGGGAAGTCCACCGTGTCGAACCAGTTCACCCCGCGAAAGCGCGGATAGCCGGGCGTCTCACCGGACGTGACCCGGCGGAAGAACGCGGCGAACGCCTTGTCGAGACGGCGCAAGGTGGCCTGCTGCGAGGAGAACGACCAGCGGCCCTGACGCTCCGGATCGAACGCCCGGATCTCCTTGAGCTGCGCGGACTGCATCCCGTACCTGACGGTGGTCTTCGAGCTGTGGCGATAGGCGTCGCGGCGTTCCTGCAACGCACCGTTGTAGAGGGAACAGTGGTCCCGCAGCATCTCGCCGAGGGGCCTGCTCCTGGCGGACGGTGGGCCGCAGGAGGAACTTGTACGCACGGATCAACTCAGCCCACCCCCTCCGGTCGAGTCCGCTTGATCCTACTATATTGGCGCATCTCACCGCGCTGGGAACCAGATCCCGATATCAGACCGGGAAACCACGTCGTCTACAACCTCCACGCACATTTGGTGTTCGTCACGAAGTACCGGAGTGAGGTCTTCAACGGCGAGATGCTGACGCGCTGCGAGGAGATCATGCGGGACGTGTGCGAGAGCTTCGGCGCGCAGCTGCGGGAGTTCAACGGTGAAGGCGATCACGTCCACCTGCTCGTGCACTATCCGCCGAAGGTCGCCCTGTCCAAGCTCGTCAACAGCCTCAAGGGCGTCAGTTCGCGGTATCTGCGGGCGGAGTACACCGGCCGGATCAACCGGATCGGCACGGGGTCATTCTTCTGGTCCCCGTCCTACTTCGCCGCGTCCTGCGGCGGTGCACCCCTGAGCATCGTCAAGGACTACATCGACAACCAGAAGCGGCCTGTCTGACCGTCACCACCCAGGCGCAGAGATCTCCGGCGCTTCGCGCCTCCGGGGCGAAGATCGCATTCCCGCCCGGCCTGACGGCCGGGATTCCCTGCGAAGATCAAGGGATGGAACCGGTGCTCGTGCGGCGAGTCGCGCCACTTGGCAGCGTGATCAATGGCCCTGCGGTATTCGAGCCGCGCGTCATCACCTGGGAACCGACGGGTGCTGCTCGGTGTCCGAAGAACGGCGTGATCGGCTATGGAGCGGGGATGAGTTGCTCCGCCCAGATGGTCTTGCCCGCGTGGGTGTAGCGGGTGCCCCAGCGCTGGGTGAGCTCGGCACCCATGTACAGGCCGCGGCCGCCTTCGTCGAAGACGCGAGCGCGACGCAGGGGGCCAGCAGCTTCGTGAAGCCCGTGACCTCGGTGGTCTTGTCCGGCACCCGCAGTTGGCTGACGGTCCGTCCGCCTTCCAGGACGGCAGAGAGCAGGTGGGCGACGGGGCCGGTGTCCGTGCGCGAGCCGCGGACGGCCTTGCCGTCCACAGCCAGGTGCCGGGTGCCCGCGGGGTCGCATCCGAGCAGGTCGGCAAGCCCGCCGGGACATACCAGAGTCAGGAGACGGCGGATGGTGGAGCTCGACGGTGCGCGGCGCACGCCCAGCGGGCCGGCGGCGCGCACGCCGAGGCGGGCGAGTGCGCAGGGGCGCGTGGCGAGCCCACTGGCCCACGGCCAGATAGGAACGAGCCCCGGCGGGCACCGCGCAGCAGGCGGTGAGCAGGACCGATACCAGCGAATGGCGCCGTCCCCGCCGATCTCGCGGATCACGAAGAACGGCCAGTCGTTCGGCGACACCACTCACGCCGCGCTGGGCGGCAGTGGGCGACTTGGTCAGGCAGACAGTGGCAGACTGGCGGCACATCGAAGCTCCGGACGGGCAGGGCGACTTGGGAAGGTCACCCCGTCAACCGCAGCTTCGTTGTGTCCGTGACGGTCTTCCGACCGGATCGTCACACCGCAGCGACCTGCACGCTTCCATGATCCCCAGGACTTTGAATTGGCCCTGCCCGCCGAGGCGAGCAGAATCATCGCGCGACGGAAGCGCACCGTGCTGGTGCTGCCCCTGCGCACGGTCCGCTGCAGCTTCTGCCCCTCCTGCTCCGTCAATCTACGCACTCGGACCGGCTGTGCCATCCCGTCTCCCCGCACCGATCGGACGTGTCATCACAGTCAACCGGCACAAGAGCCGTGAGCACCAACTCGGCGCCTATGCGGTCACAGCACCAGCCTCGGTCCTACATGGCTGCCTCACGACCCCCAGAACTGCATCAGGACGGGTTCTGATATCCCGGACGCCAACCGACGGACAAGCCCCAGTGGACTCCGGGGCCGGCCGTGATCGTGATCTTGACGTGTTGCTTGTTGCTGCCCAGCCCGATCTCGTTGTAAGTCGTTGAGGGCGTGGCCGCGCATGGGATGGTGTAGGTGGCCAAGTTCCCGATGCCTATGGTCGTCTTCCCCTCGCCGCTGCATTCGGTCGCCACAGCAACCGTCCCGGCCTTGATGCTCTGGATCGTGGCCGCCTCCTCTGAGCCTGTCCTGTCTGCCAGGCGAATGAGCGCTTTGGCCGAGCCGGAGATGTCCGGCGGAGTTATCGTCAGATCAATGACAGGAGAGGCATTGGCGGGCGTCGCGGAGGTGTTTGGGGTTTGGTCCGGTGAACGCTGGCTGTGGTGCGCTGTACAGCCCGTGATGAGCGGAACGCTCGCTGCCAGGGCGATCGTCACTGCCGTGCAGGCTCCTCTCAGCTTTGCCATGTGTACCAGCCGACGGTGTAAGGCGGGTAGGAGACGATTGTTGAAGACGTGGAGTGCACGCAGTTGCTGTACAGCGTGAAGCTGGTACCGGTGATACGTCGTCGCCAAACGCCATACTTGGCACTGACGGTCGTATGCGGCGGGATGGTTGCGGTTGCCGAGTTACCCAGTTTTGCGGTCAGCAAGGCTGACAAGTTGATGCCGTAGGTAACTTCTTGACGCGAGACGAGCTCGTTGAGTGAGACCTTTAGCGATCCGCTCAAGCTGATGCCGACGGTCCCCGAGGCCTCAGCAGTGAACGTGGTGCTCTCCTTTTTGCTGGTGCCGTTGTAGTTGGACTGGAAGGGGCCGATAGCGCGGATGTATCTGCCCCCGAGGGAAGTGGATTTGTAGACGCCCTCGGGGTCGCAGTACACCTGGTCGGGCGTGATGCCGCTCGGCGAGTCCGTAGGGGCCGCCGGCTCGGAGGTGGCAGCCGCAGGGTCCGTTGGCGCATCCGTCAGGTCTGTCTCCGGCGGATCAACCGGCGGTAGCGTCGACAGGGCACCGCTGTCGTCGTTGCCGTCAATGGAGAACCACCCTTGCAGGTCGACGATGAGCTGGACGGAGCCACTGCTGGCGTTGTAGATGCTCACCGCGCCCTGGTTGCCGGGCTGGGCGATCACCAGGTCGGCGGTGGAGGTGTTCGCCTGGAAGTTGTCCACCGACGTGGTGGACGGCATCGGCTGCCCGGTTGGCCACACGCGTAGATAGCCGGAGTTCTGCTGCCCGGTCCTGGTCAGGTTGAGCACAGCCGCACCGAAAGACGTGGGGATACCGTCGTTGCCGGCCACCGTCACGCTGACGCTGCTGTCAGCCGGGATGGCAGTGGAGGTGCGGGTGTCGAGCAGCCGGTCCTAGGCAGCGGTGAAGGCCCCGCCGACGGAGGATGCTTGGGTGAAGTAGCCGTAGACATCGAGGATCATGTCGACCGACTGGGTGGACGACCCGTTCTTCAGGGTGATCTGGCCGCCTGTGCCCACGGGGATCACCGCGCCCTGTGACGTGGTGACGCTCTTGTAGTCGACGACCGGCTGCCCCGCCGATGTTCCAGTGGCGTAGGCGTAGAGGGTACCGGCACTGCCGGGGGAGGGAACGGTGATGTTGGCGTAGACCGACCCCTCGTCGGTGATGGCGTCCACACCGTCGATCTGGACGTTCAGTGTCCCGTCGGGCGCGATCCTCGCCTGCGGGGCGCCGGTGCCGTCTCGGGTGTCGACGAGCCGTGACTGCGTGACCGGAACGTACCCGCACGCAGAGGTGGTGGCGCCGTCGGAGGCGAAGTATCCGTTGACGTTCACGATGAGGTCGGTGGTGCCGCTGGAGTTATAAGCGTCGATCTTCCCGTCCGAACCCACAGCGACGATTGCCGAGTTGCTGGCGTCCGCGCTGCTGGAGAAGTCGATGACGGATGCCGGGTAGGGCCTGGTGGTGCCGTCGGGCCACAGCTCCAGGTAGCTGTCGGACGAGGTGGCGTTGGCTGCGGTGATGTCCAGCGACACGGCCGACGCCCCGGAACTGGGAACGCCGCCCTGTCCCAGGACCTGGAAGGAGTTGAGGGAAGCCGCGCCGAGCGCGGTGCTGACGCCGAGAGCCGACCGAGTGTCGACGATTTTGGCAGAGGTGGGACAGCGGTGAAGTCACCGCTCGCAGTGGTGGTGGCACTCGCCTGGGCGATGCCGGCCAGGCCGAAGCAAGCGAGCACCGCGAAGAACACGACGGCTAGGGACAGACGTCTGTGTCTGATGCGTCTGGCATGCAGCATAGGACCCCCAAATTTTAGGACTCTTCACCAAAGTGGCGAAATGCATCCGATTGGAGAGACCTTAATGATCATGTAAGTAAATGATCTATGACATGCTTCCAAAAGGCGCGCAAAGGAATATGTAACCGCGGAATATCACCCACCGTGGACGTCATGGCCGCAGTCAAGAAGTAACCAGAGAAACTGGAGTGCTGCGGGCTTTCGGATCCTGCAGCGACAGGGCGGCCTGGGAGCACTGATCGCCCTGGCCAACAGTCCTGCGAGTGCGGCGGGCGAGAGTGACTGCCACCGCAGAGGCGAAGGAAGGGGGCCGAACGGCGCGGACGCCATCGCTGCTGCGGCGAAGGCCGCCGACGCTGCTCGGGTGCGCGCCGCGCAGTATCTGCTGGCGACGCGGCTGGAGCAGCTGCGCGAGCAGACGGCGGCCCGCACCGAGACGACCGCGCTCCGCGCCGTGGTCGGACCGGCTCACCGGGCTCGCCACGCGCCTGCTGGAAGGCGGCGTCATCAGGGCGGTGAGCGTGTGAGCACCGAGCTGAGCGGGGTCGACCTCGCGCCAGGCCCTGGTCGCGGCCTGGGACTTCCCCCCATTGGCCGTTCCCCACCGCTCGGGCGGGCGGTTACGGTTCGGCCATGGACGAGCTGACCAGGATCTTCCATCGCGCCGCCGAGCACGCCGCCGCCTACCGCCGCTCGCTGCCCGAACGGCCGGTGGCGCGGCCCGTGGACTACACAGCCCTGCGCGCCGCGTTCTCCCGCCCCTTGAACCGCTCGCCCGCCGACTCGCTTACGGTGGTCGACGAGTTGGTGGCCGCTGCCGAGAGCGGGCTCGTCGCCACCGCGGGGCCGCGGTTCTTCGGGTTCGTCGTCGGCGGGGCGCTGCCCGCGGCCACCGCCGCGGAGAT
This sequence comes from Streptomyces sp. a15, assembly GCF_059026085.1. Classification (NCBI taxonomy): domain Bacteria; kingdom Bacillati; phylum Actinomycetota; class Actinomycetes; order Kitasatosporales; family Streptomycetaceae; genus Streptomyces; species Streptomyces sp. A15. The sequence continues at coordinate 5,601 of NZ_JBWLKM010000096.1, forward strand.
CCTCGCCGCCGGGTGGGACCAGAACGCCTTCAACGCCGCGCTCTCGCCCGCCGCCCTCGCCGCGGAGGAGGCGGCGGGCGGCTGGCTGAAGGACCTGCTCGGCATCCCCGCCACGGCGTCCACCGGGTTCGTCACCGGCGGACAGGCGGCCAACACCGCAGGGCTTGCGGCAGCCCGGCAGCACCTACTCACCGAGGCCGGCTGGGACGTCGGACACAAAGGGCTGGGCGGCGCCCCGCGCCTGCGAGTGGTCGCGAGCGCGGAGCGCCACGCCACCATCGACCGCTCGCTGCGGCTGCTCGGCCTGGGCACCGACTGCCTGGATACGGTCCGCACCGATGGACGCGGCGCCCTCGACACCGACGACTTGCGCCGCGTGCTGGCGTCCGACCCGGACACGCCGACGATCGTCTGCACCCAGGCGGGCAACGTGAACACCGGCGCCTGCGACGACCTCCGTACCGCCTGCGATCTCACCCACGCCCACGGCGGCTGGCTGCACGTCGACGGCGCCTTCGGCCTGTGGGCCGCCGCGAGCCCAGCGACCCGCCCCCCCGTCGATGGCGTCGAGTTGGCCGACTCCTGGGCGTGCGACGGCCACAAGTGGTTGAACATTCCCTACGACTGCGGCTACGCCTTCTGCTCCCGCCCCGCCGTCCACGCCGACGCCCTGTCGTACACCGCCGCCTACCTCACCCGCGCCGACGGCTCTCCGGCCGGCGGCGCCGACTACACCGCCGAGTCCTCCCGCCGCGCACGCGGATTCGCCACCTGGGCGGCGCTGCGCGAACTCGGCCGTGACGGCGTCGCCGAACTCGTGGACCGCTGCTGCTCCCTCGCCCGCCGCTTCGCGGGCGGCCTGTCCGCGGCGGGCTTCGAGGTGGTCAACGACGTGACGCTCAACCAAGTCCTCGTCAGCTTCGGCGACGACGCCCGCACCGACCATGTCGTGCAGGCAGCGCAGCATGACGGCACCTGCTGGGTGGGCGCCACCACCTGGCGCGGCCGGCGCCTGATGCGCATTTCAGTGTCCGGCCACGCCACGACAGAAGCCGACGTCGACCAGTCGACTGCGGCGATCGTGCGGCTGGCACGGGCGTCGTAATCCTGGCGGCACTCAGTTGCAGGTGATCGCCGCCCCGGACACATGGCACCGCGAGGACCTGAAGGATGCCCGCGAGCGCAACGAGCCGCTCGTCGTCCTAGACGGGGAGCGCCGCACCGTTGTCCGGCTGCCGCAGGTGCGGCAGGCGTAGGAGTCCGGACGGGGCGGCCGTCGGCTTGTCGCTCGTTGTAACGGGACATCGGAGACTTGACCTTGCGGGTGCTGATCCGGAGACGGCGGGGCGGCAAGAGCCGGGCCAGAACCCGCTGGCCGATCAGCCCGATGGGGCTGGGCTCGTCAGAGACGATGCCAGTGGCCCGGACGACCTGGTCACGGGCGGTCTGGAGGGCGACGGTGAAACAGCAGCGGTCGGGGTCAGTCCCGGGGACGGACTCGGCGGCCTCGACCAACACGGCCCGCAGGGCCTGACAGAGCGTGAGCAGGGCCCACATCTCCTGCTTTCAGGCCGGCCGGATCACCCGAGCGGAGGTTTCGTCCGGGCATGACCGTGTGACGGAGCGCGTCATCGCGCTCTCGTGTTGCCAGCGTTCGTGGCAGAGGCCGATGAGTGCTGCAGCGGGGTGGCGGCGGGCGTCGGTCAGCGTGGTCACCAGCCGGTAGGAGCCGGTGAACATGGTTCCGTCGGCGCAGGTCACCGTGATCTCGGCGTCGATGATGCGCCCCGTCGGCACCGGGCTACTTCGACGCCGACTCACCCGTCCGGGGTGTGCCGCGCTTCGGCGGAGCCGTGCTCCCGCGGACCATGAGGGTGGTGGCGATCTCGACTCCGGCCTGCGACACCTCCTCGCCGCGGCCCAGCGTGAGCGCCAGCTCCGCAGCGGCGACAGCCATCTCGGTCAGCGGCTGGTGCACGGTGGTCAGCGGCGGCTCGACCCAGGCGACGATCGGCAGGTCGTCGAAGCCGACCACGCTCAGGTCGTCGGGAACGGAAAGGCCGAGTTCCCTGGCGGCCTGGTAGACGCCCAGCGCCTGCATGTCGTTGGTGGTGAAGATCGCGGTGGGCCGGTCGCTGCGGGCCAGGAGCTCCAGCCCTGCGGCGTGCCCGTGCTCACGGACCAGAGAGGCCTGGACCAGTAGCGTCGGGTCGGCGGTCACGCCGGCCTCCGCCAACGCGGAGAGGTAGCCGGCCTTGCGGGTCAGGCAGACGGGGTGGTCCGGACCGGTGATCATGGCGACGCGGCGGTGCCCCAGCTCCAGCAGATGCCGGGTCGCGGTGTGGCCGCCTCGGATTTGGTGGTGCCGACGAAGGGAACGTCGTCGGGGAGTTCGTCCACCGGGTCGAAGACGATCAGGGGAAACCCCTTGGCGTGCAGCTGTGCGCGTTCGGCCGGCGTCAGTTGGGCGACCGACACCACGCAGTTGGGGCGACGGTTGATGGTGTCGTCAACAGTCGTGGCCTGGCCGTCGCGGGAGGCGAGCTCGGTGACCGTCAGACCGAAGCGGTGCTTGCGGGCCACCCGTTCCACGCCTCGGATGACCTCGGTCGCCCACATGCTCTGCTCCATGCTCCGGCACAGCACCCAGACACGGCGATGAGCGTGCATCTGACCACTCCGGTCGACGCCTCTCTCGTCGCCGTCAACCTCCTTCAGCTCTCCGCCATCCGCTTCGAAACCGGCACGCTGCACGGCAACATCGGCCCTGAACAGCAAGAGCTCGTCGACAACGCCCTCCGCGCGGTCCTCGACCTGTAGACGTGGCGGCGCGCACGGCGTCGAAGTGCGAACTGTGCTGGTCGGGCGTCCTATGGGGATATGGCCGTCTCCACGATCGTACGGATGTCGATCACGTTCCGCCTCGTGGGTTCTCTGAACTAGGTTCGGAACTCGTACAGGTGCAGCCCGGGTTCTCCTCCGGCCGCCAGTCCGCGGCCGTCGGGGAGCCAGGCGCACGCGGCGAGGGGGCCCTCTCCGCGTACGGCGGCCACCACACGGTTGGCATGGATGTCCCACACCCGGAGGGTGCCGTCTTTTCCTGCTGTGCCCTCAACGCCGCCGGAGGCCCCTGCGGGTGGTGGCCGGACTGTGTCCGGCCCCACTCATCAGGTCGGGCGAAGTCCGCTGCGGTTCGGCAGCGCCCTGCAGGGACGCGGGGCTGTGTCGATCTACGGCACCGCCGCGGGGCGCGACCAGCCACGATGATGCCGCAGCCGATCGACGGCACATCGCGGCACTTCCAGCGGAGCGCTGAGCGCCGTTTCACGTCCTGGCGAGAATTCGCTGAGCGGCTGGGTGGATGGCTCAGGGCTGCAAGAATGGCCGGGTCAGCCGTTCGGCGTACGGCGGCGGATGCGTGTGTGTCCCAGTGCGTACGCCTCCGACCAGTGGGAAGCCCTCAGGCCATGACCGCCCACCGCAGCTCCGCCGAGCACATCCCTTCCGTTCACCAGCTCAAGGTCGGTCTGGAGGGGATGAAACCGCCGGTGTGGCGGCGGCTGGTGGTGCCCTCGGACGTCACGCTGGGGTCGCTGCACGAGGTGATCCAGGTGGCGTTCGGCTGGGACGACACGCATCTGCACGCCTTCGAGGACCGCCTGGGCGGGCGGTACGCCCCGCAGGGGGACCTCGACATCCCTGTCTTCGACGAGGAAGAGGCCGTCCTCGCGGATGTGCTGCCGCGCACCGGCGACCGTATCGACTACACCTACGACTTCGGCGACGACTGGCTGCACCGGATCACCGTGGAGGCGGTGCGCCCCGCTGACGAGGGTGAGGGGAAGCACGCGGTGTGCGCGGGTGGGCGCCGGGCCATGCCCCCCGCCGAGGACCTCGGCGGGGTGTGGGGGCTGGCCGAGCTGCTGGACCTGTACGCGGCCGGGGAGCGCCCGACCGCCACGGTCGTCCGGCACGGCGGTGAGGAGTGGGTGGAGTACGACGGCCTCCACGACGAGGTGCTGGCCGGACTGCACGAGGAGGGCTTCGACCCGGCTGCCTTCGACGCCGCCGAGGTCACCGGGGGGCTCGCGCAGGTGCGGCTGCGCCGGGAAAAGAAGGGCCCGAAGGGCTTCCGCGGAAGGGCGGTGGCGGGAGACGGGCGGGCGGGCACGCGGCAGAAGAGGCGCGGGGCGTCGGGCGGGCGCCAGGCTCCGTCGGGGATGTACCGGTGCGAGTGCGGAGGTCTGCACCCGGTGCCCGGCGACATGGGGCCGCTCGCCGAGGACGACGGGCCGGATGAGGAGGCGTCGCTGTCCGATGTCCTGGGTGCCGTGGGCCTGCGGTTGCCGGCCGTGCGGTTGCCCGGCGAGGCCGAGCTGGCCCGTGCGGTGCGCGAGGTGCCCGCCTTCATGGCGGCCGTGCGGCTCGGGCACTGGTGCGACGGAGAAAAAGGGGCCCGAACGGCTTCCGCGGAAGGGCGGTGGCGGGAGACGGGCGGGCGGGAGCTGACCCCGAAAGGGCTGCTGCGGCCCAAGCTCGCCCGGCAGGCCGTGGAGGAGGCCGAGCTGTGGCGCATCGACCCCGGGGAATGGGGAGATGCCGAGGAGCGGGCCGCGCGGCTGGCGAAGGTTCGTAGCGCGGGCGACATGGAGCCGCTGGATCTGCCCTGGGAATGGGCGCTGAACTGCGGATTCGTCGAGGTGGAGGGCAATCGTGCGCGGGCCGGCGGCGAACTGCCGGACGAGGACGACGACTTGGCGCTGCTGGCTGCCTGGCAGGAGGCGGTGGCGGGCGCGGCGGTTGAACTCTCCCTCACCTTCCCCATGATGGACGGACCGCTGGGCGGGCTGTCGCCGCTTCGGGAGCTGACCGACGAGGCCCCGCCGCTGGTGTTCCTGATGCTGCTCGCGGCGTACGGGCTGCCCGACGGGGAGTGGCTGGATGTCGTCGGCTTCCTCACCGACGGCATGGACGGGCTGCCCGAGGGCCAGGCCCGGCGGCTGGTGTGGGCGCTCCTCGCCGAACAGTACGACGACACCGCCGCGACCCTGGAGCTGTTCGGCGCCGCCGAACGCGAAGACCACGAGCCTCCCCCAGAGCCCGAAAGGGCCTGGGAGGTACCCCCAGCGGCGGACGCCGCTCTCACCCTGCTGCTCGACGGCCTGGGCGGCGGTGGGTACGACACGCCGCCCCTCGGTTACTTCCGGCTCACGGCGCTGGGCCGCTCCGGACTGCGTGCGCTGCTGGTGGCGGCGGGCGTCCCGGCACCGGTGATCGGCTCGCTCGCCCAGGCGGACGCCCGCACACTGCTGGACGCGCTCGACTCGTACCCCTCCCAGGAGGACGCGGCGGCGGAGGTGGCGGGCTGGCTGGCGGCCCGCTCCGCGGCGGACGCGGCGGTGCAGGTGGTGGACGCCTGCGACGGTACGGGACCGGCCGACGCGCTGCGCCGCCTGCAGGCCCCGCGGGTGCTGGCCGCCGTACTGGAGGCGGACCGCGGCGGGCGGGCGAAGGGGGTGCTGCGCAAGGCGGCGGTGTCGAAGGCCACCGGCTGTTCGCACGCGGCGGCCTCGATGCTGCGCCGGATCGGCGACCCCGCCGAGGGGGAGGAAGCATGGGGCCTGGAGTGGATGCTGGTGGACGGCGCGCTGCCGTTCGCCCGCGGCGGCGAACAGGCGCTGCGCGAGAGGCTGCTGGCGGGTCCCGAGGACGGCAGGCGTCCGTTCGATCAGGTGGCCGAGCACGCCGACGACCTGTGGCGGGCCGGCCATCCGCACGCCGGCGAGGTACTCGGCGCGCTGGCCGACGCTGTCAAGCCCGTCGACAAGGCCCTGGCCAAGCGGCTGCGGAAGGCCGCGTTCAAGGCGGGGAGTACGGGCAGCGCGGCGAGCGCGGGCACTACGGGGAGCACGGGCAGCGAGAGGAGCACCAAGTGAGCCTGCTCGTGAGGGAGATCGACGCCGAGGCCGGACCGCTCGCCGACCCCGCTGCCGCCGGCTGGGCGCGCGAGCACCTCGCCGTCGGCGGCTGGGCCGCCGTGTTCGCGCCGGCCGAGGCGGGGCAGCCGGCCCGGCTCGGCCGTCTGGTGCTCTACCGGCCCGTCGCCGACGCCCCCCGCGTGCCCGCTCAGGCCGCTGCGCCGGAGATGGTGAAGAGGGTCCGCCTGCCGCTGGTCCTGCCGCACGGTGGCGGAGTGCGCACTCGCACTGTCGAGGGGTGGGCGCTCGCCCCCGGCGATGCCCTCGCCCTCCTGCTCGACCTGCCGGACGTCGGCGTCCATCCGTCGGTCGCCGCGTGGGCGGCCGTCGCCCGCCGCGCCCTTCAGCTGCTCGGTGAGGGGCGCCTCTATCCGGCGCTGACCTCCGACACGTACACCACCTGGCGCTTCGGACCACCCGGCGCGCGAGGCAAGCACGATCTGGACGCGCTGGCAGCTGCCCTGCCCCCGTACGCCCACAACCTGCCCGTTCCCCCGGCGGACGACCGGCTGGTGCGGATCGCCGAACCGGCCGCCCTGGTACGGGAGTTCTGCGACGCGCTCGCCGACACCCTGCCGCGCTCCCCGGCCGCCGGCTGGGCCGTACCCGGCAACCCGTACGCCGACCGCGCCACCGCACTGCACCCGCGCCTGGCCGAGTGGGCGGCCGAGGCCGGGGCCGAGCGGGCCGCACAGGTGGGTGTGGAGCTGCGAGTCGAGCCTCCGGCCGGTCGGCGCCGCGACTTCCGCGCAGTGCTGCAGCTGCGGACGGCGGCGGACCCGTCCCTGGTCCTGGACGCCGCCGAGCTGTGGGCCGACCCGGATTCCGCGCAGCGCCTGCTCGGCCCGCACGCCGAGACCGAGGCCCTGCTCGCGCTGCGCCGCGCCGCCCGCGCCTGGCAGCCACTGACCCGGCTGCTCGCCGAGGCCGCTCCCAGCGCGCTGCGGCTCGACGACGAGGAGGCCATGGAGCTGCTGGGGGACGCCACCGACGTACTGCGCTCGGCGGGCGTGCGTGTGCACTGGCCGCGCGAGCTGGTCAAGGCCCTTGAGGCGCGGGCGGAGATCGGGGCGGCCACCGCGCCCGGCGCGACCGTGGACACCCTGCTGGGCCGCGACGCCCTGCTCGACTTCTCCTGGCAGGTCGCGCTCGGTGGCGAGCGGCTCACCGAGGCCGAACTCGACCAGCTCGCAGAGACCCGGCGTCCGCTGGTCAAGCTGCGCGACCAGTGGGTGGTCGCCGATCCGAAGCTGGTGGCCCGCCTCAAGCGGCGGCGTGGTCGCGAACTCGCCCCGCTGGACGCGCTCCAGGCGGTGCTGACCGGTGAGGTGGCGTGGGACGGCGAGCGCGTCGCGGTGGAGGCGGCCGGCACCTTCGGGGAACTGGTCGCCAGGCTGCGCGACCCCGAGGGCCGTGCCCCGGTCCGCGTACCGGAGGGCCTGACGGCCACCCTGCGCGACTACCAGAAGCGTGGCCTGGCCTGGCTGGCGGACATGACCCGCCTGACGCTCGGCGGGATCCTCGCCGACGACATGGGCCTCGGCAAGACCGTCACTCTGCTCGCCCTCCACCTGCACCGGCAGGAGCAGCCCGACACCGCTGGCCCTACCCTGGTGGTCTGCCCGGCCTCGCTGCTCGGCAACTGGCAGCGCGAGGCCGCCCGCTTCGCCCCTGCCACCCCGGTGCGCCGTTACCACGGCGGCGAGCGCCACCTCGACCACCTCGTCGGGGACGAACTCGTCCTGGTCACCTACGGCGTGCTGCGCCGCGACCGGGAGCGACTCGCCGCCGTCAAGTGGTCGCTGGTGGCCGCCGACGAGGCCCAGCACGTCAAGAATCCGTACGCCACCACCGCCCGCGAACTGCGCGCCCTGCCCGCTTGTGCCCGGGTCGCGCTCACCGGCACCCCGGTGGAGAACAACCTCTCCGAGTTGTGGGCGCTGCTCGACTGGACCACCCCTGGCCTGCTCGGCCCGCTGTCCGCCTTCCGCGACCGCTTCGCGAAGGCCATCGAGCGCGGCGCGCTCGGCACGGACGGCGACGAGGAAGCCGTAGAGGAGGCCCGACGGGCCGCCGGGCAACTCACCCGGCTCACCCGCCCGTTCCTGCTGCGCCGCCGCAAATCCGATCCCGGCATCGCGCCCGAGCTTCCGGCCAAGACGGAGACCGACCACCCCGTCACCCTCACCCGCGAGCAGGCCGCCCTGTACGAGGCGCAGGTCCGCGAGACCATGGCGTTCATCGCGAAGTCGGACGGCATCGCCCGCCGCGGCCTGGTGCTCAAACTCCTCACCGCGCTCAAGCAGATCTGCAACCACCCAGCCCACTACCTGCGCGAGACCGGCCCGCTGCCACGCCGCTCGGGAAAGCTGGAACTCCTCGACGAACTCCTCGGCACGGTGGTCGCCGAGGACGAGAGCGCCCTGGTCTTCACCCAGTACACGCAGATGGGCCGACTCCTGGAGCGGCACTTCGCCGACCGCGGCGTCCGCGCCCGCTACCTGCACGGCGCCACCCCCGTCCCCCGGCGCGAGGAGATGGTCGCCGCCTTCCAGGAGGGCGAGTTCCCCGTCTTCCTGCTCTCCCTGAAGGCCGCCGGGACCGGCCTCAACCTCACCCGCGCCACCCACGTGATCCACTACGACCGGTGGTGGAACCCGGCCGTCGAGGACCAGGCCACCGACCGCGCCTACCGGATCGGCCAGGACCGCCCGGTCCAGGTCCACCGGCTCACCACACAAGGCACCGTCGAGGACAAGGTCGCCCGCCTGCTCGGCGCCAAGCGAGCCCTCGCGGACCAGGTCATCGCCTCTGGCGAGGCTGCCCTGACCGAGCTCTCCGACACCGATCTCGCCGAACTCGTCGCGCTCTCCAAGGAGTTCGAGGCATGACTCCCGCCCGCAAAGCCCCCCGAACCGGCAGCCGCGCCTTCGCCGCCACTTGGTGGGGACAGGCATGGGTGGACGCCCTGGAAGCCTCCACCCTCGACGCCGGCCGCCTCTCCCGCGGCCGCACCTACGCCCGCAAGGGCATGGTCGGCCCGGTCACCACCGCGCCCGGCGTGCTGCGCGCCGAGGTCGAGGGCAGCACCCCCTGGCCGTACGACGCCGCGGTGCGCCTGCGCGTCCTCACCGACGCTCAGTGGGACACCCTGCTCGACGCCATCGCCGCACAGGCCGGCCGCACCGCCGCCCTCCTCGACGGCGAGATGCCCGCCGATCTCGTCGACGACGCCCGCGCCGCCGGCGTCCCCCTGCTGCCCGAACCGGGCGACCTCGACCCGGAGTGCTCCTGCCCCGACTGGGGCTACCCCTGCAAGCACGCCGCCGCACTGTGCTACGCCACCGCCACCCATCTCGACGACGACCCCTTCTGGCTCTTCATGCTCCGCGGCCGCACCAAGGACGCCGTGTTCACCGCGCTGCGTACCCGCCGCCAGGCCCTTTCCGGCACCGCTGCGGAACACGGCGCGACGCCCCGGGGCCAGGGCATGCCCGCCCGCGACGCGTTCGCCTCCTGGGACGGCGTTTTCGCCCCGCCCGCCGCCGAGACGGCCGAGAACGCGCCCGGCGAACCCGAGACTGCCCCCTCCCCCCTCGCCACCGCGCCTCCGCCCGGCGCCCCCTTCACCCTCGACGACCTCGAAGCGCTCACCCGCGACACCGCTCAGCGGGCCCGCGGCCTTGCCACCGGGCACACCGCCCCACTCACCGCCGCCCCGCTCGACGACGCCGTACGCCTCGCAGCCAGCGGCGTCGGCGAGGACTGGTTCCACCGGCTCGTACGCGCCACCGGGCTGCCTCCGCTCGACTTCGCCCGCCTGGTCCGTGCCCGACGCCACGGCGGCCCCGCGGGCGTCGCCGTCGCCCGCGCGCCTCTCACCCCGGACCCCGCCGCGATGGCCGCCGCCCGCACCGCCCTCTCCGACCCCGACAACGCGGACGGTGCGGACGACACCGCCCGCACCGTGCGGCTGCGGGCCTGGCGCAACCGCCTCACCGCCGACGACGAAGGTGTCCAGATCCGCCTCGGCCCCGACAACCGATGGCACCCCTACACCCGCGAAGGCAGCGGCACCACCCCCGAATGGTGGCCCTGCGCCCCCGCCACGGACGATCCCGTCGCCGCTCTCGTCGCGGCCCGCACCGCCGCCGCGCCGCGCTGACGCGGCTCTCGATGGACTCCTGCGAACGTCTGGCAGGGGTCGCCGTACTCGTGGCAGATCACTCTCACGCAAGAGACGCGCATCAGCGAGACTCTGCTTCCTGAGAGTCTCTGCGGACCTGAGAGTCTCTGCGGAGGCGGCTCGCCGCCTGCACACGTCGTCCTCGGCAGTGCGGAAGTCCCAGCGAGGTGTCGGTGAGTCCGAGCCCACGCCCGGCTCGGCGACCTCGGCACGGAGAAGCCGGCCGATTCACGCGTCACCGAGCTTTCCGGCGGCCGGCGGCCGCCGGCAACGTATTGCCGTCGCTCGTGCGGCCGTGAAGCAACCGATGTACACGGTGCAGGCCAGGGCCGCCTGCTCGGTCCGGGCCAGGAAGATCAGGACGATGCCCGCCCTCAGCGAGGCGGGACCATCACGGCGTGGAGCCAGCCACGCAGCTTCGGCTTGATCGGCTCGACCAGGTCGGCCGCCCACTCGACCAGGTCGGCGACAGGGCGAGGGTTTTCTCCGGCATTGCCATCGTGTGATCCACGGGGGAGACCCGCTGAAGCGTCCCGTCCCCCTCTCCTTTCATCGGCTCGGGGAAAACGCTTCCGCCGTCGGCGTCGTCGCGGGACACAACTTCCCATCCTGTCTCGGACTTCCGGGCATCATCGGCAACCATCTGATCATGCTAGGAGCCTGCCTGTATCAGCGTTCCCGGAGGTCGGTCTCGTACCGCCAGGTCGCCATCAACGGCTGGGGCCTGTTCGGCCATCAGATGATCGCCGGTGTCGGCGACCCGTCGCGTGTACCTGCCGGGCCGGTGGACGCACGACTCTGTCGCCCCCCGTGGGGCCGCCTGGGAGACGAAGCAGCACCACAGGAGTGAACGCGCTGGTCGGCAGCCCTTTATGCGTGAGCGATGCATGAGCGATGCGTGAGCGGAAGTGCGGCACGAGTCGTCACGACGCGGGATCGCACCTCACGGCGAATGTGTTCTGACCTGGTGGTTCCGGACACCGAGGAACCATCCGCAACCACCCACCACACCCCCACCAGGACTCCTGAAGCGGGTGTCGCAGGTTCGAATCCCGCCGGGGACACAGGTCACCCGCTCCCCAGACGGATACCGCGTCCGCGGGCGCGGCGTCGTACTCCGGTCAGGCCTGATGCCGAGCTGGACACAGCGAGGACGGAGAGCAGGACGAGCGCGCAGGCGGGGCCGAGAACGGTCCAGGGGGCCAGTTCCACGTACGGCTGGTTCTCCGACAGGAGACGGCCCCACTCCGGTGTGGGTGGCTGCTCGCCCAGGCCGAGGAAGCCCAGGCTGGCCAGGACGAGGACCGTGGTGGGCAGTCGCAGGAGGGCATTGCGCACCACGGCGGGCAGTGCCGCCGGCAGCAGATGGTGGCGCAGCATGTACCACCGGCCGGCGCCGAACAGGATCGACGCCTGCATGTGTCCGCTCGCCCGTTCCTGTTCGAGCAGCGCCGCGGTCTGTGCGGCGTACGGGCTCCAGCCGACCACGCACACGGCGCACGCGGCACCCCAGACCGACGGTCCGGTCACCGCGGTCGTCAGCAGTCCGGCGAGGACGGCCGGCAGCGTCGACACCACTTCGGTCAGGCCCGCGCCCACCTGTGCGGCCATACCGAGCCACAGCCCGATGGCGGCGCTCACCGCCGTCACCGCAAAGGCCACGCCCGCGGTGCGCAGGGCCCCGTGGCCCAGTCGGGCGAGCAGATCACGGCCGAGGGGGTCCGTGCCCAGCGGGTGCGCGGCGGAGGGCGGCAGCAGCCGGGCCGCCGTGTCCACGTTCAGGGGATCACGCAACAGCCCGGTGATGACCAGAGTGAGCAGGACGACGGCACAGGTCACGGCGATCCAGCGCGTGGAGCGACGCCGGGGGAGGGCCGGCGGGTGCATCGCGGGCAGGGCGCCGTCCCGGAGGGCGGGTCCGAGAAGAGCGCGGCGTAGGGCCTGGATGAGAAGACCGGCCACGATGCCGAGCAGGACGAGGACCAGCGTCGCGGTCTGCAGCGGCGGGAGGTCCTGGGCCACGGCGGCCTCCAGGGCGAGCCGGCCGAGTCCCGGTATGTTGAAGATCTTCTCCACCGCGACCGCGCCGCCGACCAGGGCCACGACCGTCGGCAGCAGCTGCGGGAGCACGCCGGCCAGCGCGCGGCGCAGCCCGTTGCGGGCTGTGATGCCGGGCGAGAACCCGAAGGCGTGAAAGGTGCGCGCCCATGGCTCCTTGAAGGCGGCGGGCAGGGCCTGGTCGAGCAGACCGCCGATCATCGCCCCGGACGGCACGCCGAGGGCGAGCGCGGGCAGCACCATCGACCGCGGTCCTGCCCAGCCGCTGGACGGGAACCAGCCCAACCACACCCCGCACACGGTGGCGAGCAGTGAGGCGAGCAGGAACTTGGGCAGTGCGGCGAGGACGGCGGCCCCGGTGCCGGCGCGCCCCTGTCGCAGCCGGCGCCGGGATCCGAGGTGGAGAGTGCGGGCGCAGATCAGTGCGGCCACGGCGATCGTGACCACGAGTGCGCCGAGCATCAGCGTGAAGGAGACCGCGAAGGCGGACGTCACCTGGGGCAGGACCGGTTCGCCCGACACCCATGAGGTGCCCGCGTCGCCGCGCGGCAGGCCGCCCAGCCAGTGCGTGAGATGCCGGAACGGCCCCTCGTCCAAGCCGAGTTGTTCGCGTACGGCGGACAACTGAGCGGGGGTCGGATCCTGGTCGGCGGAGCGGGCCCGTAGGACCGTCAGCGCGGGGTCGGTCCCGGACAGCCAGGGCAGCAGAGCAACGGCCGTCAGCAGCGCGGTGCCGGCGACAGCGCGGCCGGCGCCCGCGCGCCACCGGTGCGGTCGGCTGTCGGCACCGGCTGGTATGGCGCTCATACGCTGCTACTTCACGCGAGTGTCGACGTCGATCAGGGAGCGCTCGCGGGGATCGAGGAGCACGCCCTCGACGTCGGCGCTGATGCCCTGTACGACCTCTTCGTGGACCAGGGGCACCACGGCGTCGGTGCGCAGGATCTCCGCTTCGGCCCGCATGATCTTCTGCTGGCGCTGTGCAGTGTCTCCTTCCTCGGCCGCGGACTCGATGGCCTGGTCGACCTTGGAGTCCTTCAGTCCCGCGATGTTGTAGACGCCGTCACTGGTGTAGTCGCTCGCGAGATAGGCGACCGCGTCACCGGTGTCGAGGAGCGTCACCCGGGAGAAGACGAGCGCGTCGTACCTGCCCGCGAGGAGGTCGGCCTCCATCTGCGTGTACTCGCGTACGTCCTGCCTCACGGTGAACCCGGCCTTCTCCAGCTGCTGTTGCAGGACGCTCGCGGCTTCGGGCAGTTCGGCGCGGTTGGTGTAGGTGGCCAGGCGCAGTGTCCTGTCCTTGGTCTTCGACCTGACCTGTGCCGTGGTCGCGGCCTCGGCACGGCCGGTCACCTCGGCACGGTTGTCGGCCGCCCAGGGGACGGCGGGCCCGAACAGGCCCTGCGCGGCGTCGGCGTACCCGCCGAAGACCGAGTCGACCAGGGCGGACCCGTCCACGGCGTCGCGGGCGGCCGCGCGCAGCGTCTCGTCGGTGAAGAGGCCGCTGCCAGTGTTGAGGACCAGGCTGTCGGTGCGCACGGAGGGCACTTCGTGGCGGGTGCCCTTGTCCAGCAGCTTCGCCTGGGCGGTAGGTATCCACTCGGCGATGTCGACGTCGCCGGCGCGCAGGGCGTTGGCGCGGGCGGTGCCGTCGGCGATCCAGGTCACGTCGATGCCGGAGGCCTTGGCCTTGCCGCCCCAGTGGCCGTCGAAGCGGTCGAGAGAGGCCTTGGTCCTGCCGGTGAGCTTCGTGATCTCGAAGGGGCCGGTTCCGGTACCCACCGGGCTCACGGTGCCGTCCTTCGCGTACGCCTTCGGGGAGAGGACACCCAGCGCGGGGCTGGCGAGCCGCAGGGGGAGTACGGGGTCGGCGGTCCTGGTGCTGATCGTGACGGTGTCGGCGTCCTCGGCCTTGGCGGTCAGCGTCACGTCGCTGAGGACGCGGGGCTTGGTCTGTGCCGAGCCCGCGTGGTCGAGCGCGTTGACGACGGACTCGGCGGTGACCTCGGTGCCATCCTGGAACGTGGCCTTGCGCAGCTCGAAGGTCCAGGTAGTGGCGTTCTTCTTCGTCCAGGACTTGGCCAGCGCGGGCGCGGCCGCTCCGTCCTTGTCCAGCGCCGTGAGGCCTTCGGCCACGGAGAGCTTGCTGAGCACGGTGGCGTCATTGCTGTACGGGGACAAGGCCTGCGCCGGCGGCACCGCGAGGGCGACCCTCAGACGACCTGCCGACCCCGCCGCCCCCTCCGTGTCCGAGCCGCCCTCGCCCGACACGAAACAACCGGCCAACAACGGGGTGAGAGCAAGCGTCGTGAAGACGCCACGGGAGGTCGTGCGCATGGAGAGTCCTGTCGTACGGGATGGACGGCCACACCCCGGCACACCGGGGCCGACGGCGAGAGCCGCCAGCATATAAGGGAAGGCTTACCAAATTTCCACCGGGTGAGTGAATCCTCAATCAAAAGGGAGGCCGCCCCCGGCCGCCCGGCGGTGTTGCGTTTCTCGTATCCGGTCCTCGTCGAAGCCAGGAGGCCATCCGGCGGTGATCTTTCACGTAGACGGGTAACGGCCAAGGATCGCCGACCTGCGATTGCACCGGCAGTGCTCCCACACCGCGCGGCACCGTGGTCCGGTGACACCAAAACCGGCTACGGCTACCCCGCCGTCCACGATGGCCGTCCCTGGACGGTGGTGCTCTCTTGAAAATCACCTGCGGTGATACGCGTCGGCGCGGTTCGCGCGGTCTGTTCGCGTGAGGTGTTGGTGACGTCCATGCCGAGGGCAGCGAGTTGGGCGATCAGGCGTCGGCTCTGGCGTTCTTTGCCGAGGCGGTTGGTGAAGTGATCGGGGCCGAGATCGCGGTAGGGCACGAGGTCGTGGAGGATGTGCCAGGCGGCGACGAGGATGGAGTGTCCGACGGCGAGGGTCGCGCGCTTGGCGCCTCGGTGCGGGACCAGCCGCCGAAATTGCGCGCCCAGGTAGGTCGTCTTGCTGTGGGAGGCGCTGGCGCCGGCCATGAACAGGGCGGTCTTGAGCCAGGGGTCGCCGTGACGGGTGCGCCGGACAGTCGTTTGCCGGCTGATTCCTTGTTGGCCCGGACACACTCCGGGTTGCCCGGAAACACTCCGGCCCAGGAGGCGAGGTGTCCGGCGGTAGCGAAACGGCCCATGTCGACGCCGATCTCGGCGATCAGGACCTGGGCGAGGGTCAGGCTGATGCCGGGAATGGTGATCAGCAGGTCGACCTGCTGCCGCAAGGGCTGCAACTGACGGTTGATCTCCTCGCTCAGGCGGGAGATCCGGTTGTCGGCCTCGTCGATGGCCCGCAGCATCGAAGCGATCACGAATGCGTGGTGCTCGTTGAAGTCACCGGTCAGGGCGCGGGTGAGCAAGGGGACCTTGCCCTGCAGACTGCCCACGGCGAGGGATGCCGGCGCCGGCGGGTCCCGTGCGCCTGCCACCAGGGCATCCAGCATGGCCCGCGCCGAGCGGCCGGTGATGTCGGTGTCGACCGAGGACAGCTTAATCCCGGTGTCCTCCAGGAACATCGCGAGGCGGTTCACGTCGCGGGTCCGGTCCCGGACAGTCTCCGTGCGATACCGGGCCACGGTTCGATCCCCTCAGTGGCCTCGATCAGGTAGAACAGCGGCTTCTAGTACGACGCCGTCGCCTCCATGCCGATCGGGCGATCCTGTTCTCCACCAGCCAGTCCCGCAGCTCCAGCAGACCGTCGTTCATCGTGGAGAACGTACGAACTTCATAACGGGCGCGCTTGCCGGTGCCCGGCACCCGGATGCACACCTTGACATCCGCCTTGCCCAAGTCGGCGCCCCCGCACCGTTCCTCGATCACATCCATGTCCCGTCCCCCACCCTTCCTCGCATGCACCAATAGCGGTGCCCGCCCATCAGGGACCACAGGGTTCAAAGAAGCTCTCTTGCGTGCTCGCGGCAACACCACTGGACTCCTGCGCTCGGCCCCCGCGTCCGACTACCAAACGGGCTCAATGTTCGGCACCAAGCTCCATCGACGTCCTCCGGACGGGCACCAGCCCTCGTACCAACAGCAGTTCCGAGTCCTGCTCCCAGCTCGTTTAACCTCCGGGCCCGCGCTCCTCTCGTGCTGAGTCAGCTGCTCCGACCATCGTCGATATCGACGGACAGGTGCGGCCATAGTGTTACGAGCTGCGCCAGTTCGTCCGCGATCGATCCGGCTGCTGTGCGCACGGGCTCGTCGGGGCGGAAGTGGACGATGGTGCCGGTCGTGCCGTCGTCGGCGATCGGTGTGAGGCCAGTCGTGGGAATGCCGTGTTCGTAGCGTTGATTCCAGGCTCCACCTGCACGGCGGTTGGTGTGGACGAGCCATTCGCTGAGCGCCGCAACAACGGACATACCACGGCGTGGGTGGCCATCGGGAAGCAGTTGTGCGTCGGGGTGATCGAAGAATCGAAGGTCCTTTGACGCCATGACCGGCTTCTTTACGGCTCGTCCGTGGTGATCGAAGCGGGTGTCGGTGCCTCGTCCGTCGTCCGCGACCGACACCGATCCGTCGACGTGGTAGGTGACAGTGCAACGCCCTGCGCCCCTTGCTTCCGCCTCGTCGGCTGCGTAAGCGACGACTTCGAGGATCAGGTGCTGCGTACCACTCGGTGCAAAGGTGGCCCAATCGTGCCGGATGCGCGTGAGGTGGTGGATGTCCACGGTGCTTGCCCAGTCGTGCGTTGTGTTGCGCCACGGAACCGTTGATCTGTCCATTCAGGAAGTATCCCAACCACGCAGGCAGGTTCCAGATGCCCGGCCAGCACTACAGACCGCCTCGACCGAGGTTTCATCCGGGGATGCATCTTTGAGAGGACTGGCCCGCGAGTACGACCACCGACCCGACAATGCCCTTCTCGCGCATCTACTGGGCATCCACCGCGAACATGGCCCGCCGCCTCACCACGCCTGCACCAGCCTGGCGCGATGACTTCGTGGCGGCCGCGTGAACGTCATCGAACTTCTGGCAGATCTCCAGATCCGGCAGGACGCGGCCGCCAACCGGGCTGGCGAACCGCGCGAGCAGATCGAGCACTTGAACGCTGCTCTGGCCGAGGCCGAGGCGCGTCTGGCGGAACTTGTCACGACCCGGAAGGTCATTGCGGAACTCGCCCCGACCGGGACCGAATCCGAACCGCCTGAGTTGACCACCGCCTACCAGGTCATCCTGAACGCCTTCAACACCCACCCCGTTCAGGCGTTCCGGGTCCGTGATCTACACGAACTCCTCGGCAGGCCCACCGACGACCCGGCCATGAACGTCACCCGCAGCCGCCTTGGACGCCTCACCCGTCAAGGCTTGCTCACTCAACCTGGACGCGGCCTCTACCAGAGACGGACTTAACGCCGCTCTTCGCGGGCTGGAATCGGCACGGCCGCCGGCCGCCACTCTCGCCTGATCAACCCGAACACCCACGAGTCGGATACCTCGCCGTTCACGACGCAGTCCTCCCGCAACGTCCCTTCACGCATGAATCCGATCTTCTCCAGGACCCGGGCAGATGTCACGTTGCGCGTATCGGTCTCGGCCTGAACTCGATTCAGGTCCAGTGTGTCGAATGCCCACTGCAGCAAGGCGTGCGCGGCCTCCGTCGCGTAGCCGTGTCCCCACATCGCTTCGTCGAGGACGTAGCCCAACGACGCGCTGCGGTAGTCCGGGTTCCATCCGGTCAGACCGCACCAGCCGACGAAGGCCCCGTCAGAAGCGCGGTCGATGGCCACCCGGGCCCCGGTGCCTTCGTCCGCCATCTTCCGGCACATGTTGATGAAGCGTTCGGCGCGGGCCCGTTCGTTCCACGGCGGGGAGTCCCAGTAGCGCATCACGTAGGTGTTGCTGTGCAGGGCGAAGAGCAGGTCCGCGTCGGCGTCGGTGAAGGGGCGCAGTCGCAGGCGAGCGGTGTGCAGTATGGGGGTGGCCAAAGTCATGCGCTTCACCTGCGTGTCTGGATCACTCAACGGTGAAGTCGGCCGCCTTGGTGTCCAGGGTTGTGTCGCCGTCCTTGGCGGTGGCCAGGACGGCGACGTGCCACAGACCGCGCGGGGACGCGTCGGCTTCGGCGCGGGTGACGGTGACGGTATAGGTGCAGGGCACGGTGTCCTCACCGGACGGCTTGCAGATGGCCGACTCCACGGCGGCCATGTCCTTGGCGGTCAGCTGCTGCTTGGCGAAGGACGAGTTCGCCGGCCAGGCCAGGACCTTGACGTCCTTGATGCCCGAGGACGCCGTGACGTCAGTGGTGAAGGTGAACGAGCCGCCGCGGTCGCCGTCGGGGGCGGCGTAGCGGGCGGTGCTGTGGGCCACAGAAAGAGGCTGGTCCCCGGCGTGGGCGACGGCGAATGCTCCGGCACCTGCCAGCACGGCGACACCGGCGGCCACGGACAAAACGATACGTCGCGCCATGAGAAATTCCCCCGATAGGCTCAGCTGGATCAGACCGGCGCTCTCGGCTGCGCCGTAGCACCAATACTGGCCGCGCAGCGGGCACAGGGTATGAGCACACGTACTCAACCCAGGCCTGAGTAAGGCCAGTTCGGCTCGCTGAGTGTCACTGAAGCAGGATCATCTTGCGGAGTAGTTCGAATCCGGCTCGCCCGTAGAGTTGCCTTTTGATCTTTTGATGCGGTTCAGGCGCTTTCGGTACCGTCGGAGCCTCCAATGCAGGGTGAGTCCGGCGGTCACGGCGCCGAGGTCCCGGAGCAGGTGGAGGGCGACGTTGGTGAGGCCGGGCAGTTGGCACTGCGCCTACCTCGACCTCGACCCGGACGCCGGCCCGCAGCCCGGCGAGCCCGCCGACACGGCCGCCGTCGAACTCCTCGACCACCTCTGCGACGTCGTCGTCACCGCCGTCGCACCCGACGCGCTGGAATTCCTCACCGGCCAGCTCCCCGAACCCACCAGCGCCTGGCTGCTGGGCTGCGCCCTGCGCCTGGCCGGCGTCGACGACGGCGCACGCTTTTGGTGGCAGTACGCCGCCGACGCCGAATTCACCCCGGCCGCCTACTGCCTGTCCCTCTACCACCGCGCCCGCGGAGAAGCCCACGCCGCCGCCTTCTGGCACGACCAGACCGGCCTGGACGCGGCCAACGCCTCCGACACCTTCATCGTCTCCGGCATCTGCCCGCCCGAGCACCAGCTGCGCTTCGACGCCAGCATCTCCACCGTCCTGCGCATCCTCGGCCGCCTCACCGCCCGCGGCTCACGCACCCGCCGCGCCGACGCCATCACCAACTACACCGCCAACGCCGTCACCCGCGGCTACCGCCGCTACCCCGGCGTCGAAATCCCCGTGCCCGGGCCCCGCTTCGCGGACCGCATCCGCTTCATCCTGTCCGCCACACCGTCCTGGACCCGCCACGTCCCGCGCACCTTCAACACCGGCCTGCCCAGCCGCAGACGCAGCTCCCACACCAACGGCGCACCGGCACATGACACTGCGGTAGAAGTCACCAGCGGATGACCACGACGGCGGCCTGGGAGCGGCTTCCGGAGCCCCGCCCCGCGGCTGTCATCCGTGCGACGGAGGAGGCCCCGCAGCGGAAGAGGGACGGTCACCAGCCAGTCCCGGAACCTCAGCAGGCTCTCGAAGCCCGGCTGCAACCGGACACCGCTGGAACGGCATGTACGGGGCATGAGAACACCGCGCCCCGTGCCTGGACGCGGGCCAGGTAGCGACCGACCGAACGAGCGAACCTGAAAGCCCGTCAGCCCGCCCGGACCAGCTGATCAGCACATCCCGCACGCCGGGGGAACCTCAATCCCGTCGCGGAACTGCCGCAGTTCGCGGACGAGGCGTGCGAGCCGATCGTCCAGCCGCCGTGGTTGTCGAGTTCGGAGAACGCGGCTGAGTCGTAGACCCAGTCCTCGGCGGCACGCGGGAGCGTGGCGCGTCCGGTCAGCGGATAGCGTGAGACGCACATCGGCACGCCCCAGGTGGACAGCTGTCCGCTGTCATCCAATCGAGGCGTTTGACAGCGAACCCAGTCGTTCGGGCTTCCTTGCTGGAGGGCCTGGCGGCCACGGGCTGCCAGACGGTTCCTTGCGGATCACCTTCCACCCTCCTGAGGCGCGGGAGGCCGCTACCGCCGCGGTTGCCCCGGCGGGGCGGGTACGGGCTGACAGCCTGTCTGGCACCTGAGGACGAGCCTGCAGGGCGACGTGCGGTGCGTCGGGCAGGGTGCGGATTGGTGATGCGGAGGAAACGCCCTAACCGCGCCGCCCGATCAGCGCCGCCACCCCGTCGAGCACGACCCCGAGGCCGAACTCGAAGTCCGCGTCCGGCTCGTCCGCCTGGTCCAGGGCATCGGATTCGAGGACGCGCGTGACGGCCGGGTGGCATTCGGGGTCGGTAAGGATGGCGAGGGTGCGCTGGTAGCGGCGCAGGACCTCGTCGGGGGCGTGGCCGCTCGCCGTGTGCGCGGCATCCAGATCGGACATCAGCGTCGCCTCGTTGCGCACATAGCCGCTGACCAGCATGATCACGCCGAGTTTCGTGCCCTCGTCGAGCCCGGTGCCGTCGAGGGTCGCGAGGCCGTACTCCATCCACGCCACCGACTTCGGGCTTGCGGGTGGCCCGGAGATGGGGATCCGCAGGAGCCACAGGTTCTCGTGGAAGAACGCGCGCTGCGCCCGCGCCCACCGGGTCAGCCCCGCGCGCCACCCGGCCCCGTCGGGCAGCGGTTCGGGGGGCGCGGGCGTGACCGCCTCCTGCATCAGGATGTAGAGCTCGTCCTTGGCTCCGACGTACCGGTAGAGCGACATCGGCGAGACGGTGAGCTCCTTGGCGACGCGCCCCATCGACACTGCCCCGATGCCTTCGGCGGCCGCGACGCCCACCGCCGCGGCCACGATGCGGTCCAGGCTGATCCCGGGCTTCGGCCCTTTCGAGGGGCGGGCCCTGAAACCCCAGGCCTTCGCGAGGCTCGGGGGCAGGCCGGTGTCCTCGTCCGCCGCCGCCATCCGCGTCGCCTCCCTCTGCGTACCCGGGACCGTTCCTCGGGCCTCCGGCTTGACGCACATCCTAGTTCTGCGTAACCCTTACACGGTAATGCGTAAGGATTACGCAGTAAGTAGTCATGGAGAGGCGAGGCCATGCCCGACGCACCCGCCATCGAGGCCACCGGCCTCCGCAAGACCTACGGAGAGGTCGAGGTCCTGCGCGGTCTCGACCTGGCCGTCGCGCGCGGCACCGTGCAGGCCCTGCTCGGCCCGAACGGCGCGGGCAAGACCACCACCGTGCGCATCCTGGCCACGCTCACCGAGGCCGACGTGGGCACCGCCAGGGTCGCCGGGCACGACCTGCGCACCGAGCGGGCCCGGGCCCGCCGCGCGATCAGCCTCACCGGCCAGTTCGCGGCGGTCGACGAGATGCAGACCGGCGCGGAGAACCTGCGGATGATGGCCCGGCTCGCCCGCACCCACGGCGGCGCCCGCATCTCCCGCACCGCCGCACGCACCCGGGCCGCCGAACTCCTCGACCGATTCGACCTCGCCGACGCCGCCGACCGCCTGGTCAAGACCTACTCGGGAGGCATGCGGCGGCGCCTCGACCTGGCCGCGTCGCTGGTGGGCCAACCCGAAGTGATCTCTCTGGACGAGCCGACGGCGGGCCTCGACCCGCGCAGCCGCCAGGAGCTGTGGAGCGTAGTGCGCGAGCTGTCGGCGCGGGGCACGACGGTCTTCCTGACCACCCAGTACCTGGAGGAGGCCGACCGGTTGGCAGACCGTATCGCCGTGCTCCACGGTGGCGAGCTGGTCGCCGAGGGCACCTCCGAGGAGCTGAAGCGGCGCGTCGCGGGCCATCGGCTCGACGTCGTCCTGACCGACCCGGCCGCCCATCTGCGCCTGGCGTCACAGGCGGTTTACAGCGATCCCGAGACCCGCACCCTGGGCTTCTTCACCGACGGCGGTGCGCCCCAGGTGCGGGCACTGCTCGACGTGTTGGACCCCGACGGCACGGTCATCGAACGGTTCTCGCTGCGCACGGCCACCCTCGACGACGTCTTCCTGACGCTCACGAAGCCCGCACAGCAGGAGCCCAGCCATGTCTGACGCACTCATCATGACCGGCCGCTCCGTCCGGCTCAGCCGCCGCAACGTCGACGCCCTGATCATGGCCATGGCGCTACCGGTGATGCTGCTCCTGATCTTCGTGTACTTCTTCGGCGGAGCCATCAACACCGGTATGGAGTACGTCACTTACGTCGTCCCCGGCGTCCTGCTGCTGTGTGCCGGCTTCGGCTCGGCCAGCACCGCCGTGGCCGTCACCGAGGACCTCAAGGGCGGCATCATCGACCGCTTCCGGTCCCTCGACATCGGCGGCACCCCCATCCTGGCGGGCCACGTCCTCGCGTCCACGGCCCGGAACCTGATCGCCACCGCCCTGGTCTTCGCACTCGCCTTCACGATCGGCTTCCGTCCCTCGGCCAGCCCGGGCGGCTGGCTCGCCGCGATCGGCATCCTGGTCGCCTACATCGCGGCGCTCTCCTGGCTGTCCGCCGCAGTGGGCCTGCTCGTCAAGTCCCCCGAAGCAGCCGGGGGTTTCACCTTCTTCGTGAGCTTCCTGCCCTACCCGAGCAGCGCTTTCGTGCCGACCGACACCATGCCGTCGTGGCTCCAGGGCTTCGCCGCCCACCAGCCTGTCACCCATGTCATCGAGGCGGTACGCGGACTGCTGCTCGGGCAGGCGGTGGGCTCGACGGGGTGGGTGGCGCTCGCCTGGTGCACGGGCATCCTCGCCGCCTCGGCGGCCGCTTCGGGAACGCTGTTCAAGTGGCGTACGGCTTAATACTGCAACGGTGCTTGTCGTGCCGACCCCGCCGAAGCGTCCTGGACCCCGAACACTCCGCAACGACCCGATGAGGTGCAGTGTGATGACAGACGTTTGTCCACGCAATCCCCGATGAAGCCCATGGAGGGCAGCAGGCCGGAGGCGCGGGCGCGTTCGG
Source organism: Streptomyces sp. a15 (assembly GCF_059026085.1). Taxonomy (NCBI): domain Bacteria; kingdom Bacillati; phylum Actinomycetota; class Actinomycetes; order Kitasatosporales; family Streptomycetaceae; genus Streptomyces; species Streptomyces sp. A15. Next base: position 28,801 of record NZ_JBWLKM010000096.1, read on the forward strand.
TGAATGCCCAGGACCCGAACTGCACGCCGTGATCGGAGTGGATGATGGTGCTGCCCGGGCTCGGGGAGCGGTTGCCGATGGCCCTGGCCAGGGCGTTGGTGGTCAGGGCCGCGGTGGGTGAGGCGTCGATCGACCAGCCCACGACACGGCGGGAGAACGTGTCCAGGACGACCGCGCAGTACACCTTGCCCTCGAAGGTAGGTGTTCGGTGATGTCGGTGACCCACAACTGATCCCGGGCGTGACGGGTGAAGTTCCGCTCCACCAGATCCGCGACGGACGGGGTCACGTGCTTGGCGCGGGGGCGCCGGTTGCCGGGTAGGTCGTGCAGGCCGGCGCGCTGCATCAGCAGCTCCACGGTGCCGTGGCTGACGTGAATGCTCAGCCCAAGGCCGAGCTCGGCGTGCACCCGGCGCGAACCGTAGGTGCCACGCGAGGCGGTGTGAATGCCGACGATGGCCTCGGTCAGCCAGGCGTGCTTGACCAGGCGGTTCGACGGCTGCCTCGCGCACCAGGCGTAGTAGCCGGACTCCGCCACGTGCCACACCCGGCAGGCGAGCTGCTCGCGGGCCATCACGTGGATGGCTTCGAACCGCCTTTTGGGGACGTTGCCTTGCCCAGCAGCTTGGCGGCCCGGCGGTGGATGGCCAACTAGGGGGTGTTTCGAAAGTCCTGTGCGGTGCCCGCGGTGTCCGGTGCGTGCTCTCGGCGTGCCGGACGAAAGCCCT